>NZ_JACADT010000176.1:0-8177 GCF_013421635.1 Streptomyces sp. UH6
ACCGGTTCGCCCGTGAGGTCGACCCCCGCGCCGCGGAGCTCCTCCAGCGCGCGCTCCGTGGTCTGCCGGGCCACCCCCGCCGTGAGGGGGAGCAGCACCCGTGTCCGCAGCCCGGCCTTCACCGCGTCCAGCGCCGTCGCCCGCACGCAGTGGTCGGTGGCGATCCCCACCACGTCGACCTCGTCCACCTCCCGTACACGCAGCCACTCGGCCAGCCCGACCCCGTTCTCGTCGGCGCCCTCGAACCCGCTGTAGGCGGCCGCGTAGGCCCCCTTGTCGAAGACGGCGTCCACCGCCCCGGAGGCCACGGCGGGCGCGAAGTTCGGGTGGAAGCCGACCCCCTCGGTCCCCGCCACGCAGTGCGCCGGCCAGGAGTTCACGAAGTCCGGGTCGTCGGCGAAGTGCCCGCCCGGCGCGACGTGGTGGTCACGCGTGGCCACCACGTGCCGGTAGGCCCCGGCCGGCGCGGCCTGCCCGATCAGCTCGGTGATGGCCGCGGCGACGTCCGCGCCGCCCGCCACCGCCAGGCTGCCCCCCTCGCAGAAGTCGTTCTGCACGTCCACCACGATCAACGCTCGACGCATCGCCCCGCACCAACCCTTCGATCTTCACCGTAGAAAAAACGACCGGAACAGCGACAAGCAGCGACCAGCCGCCGTCGGCTGCATACCCCGGCCCCGTGCCCGCCGCACGTCGTCAGACGACGTACTCCGTGGCGAGGACCGGCTCCCCCCGCGACAGCTGCGTCGCGGACATCGGCAGCGCGCCACGGGCCGCGGCGTGGCGGTCACGGGCGGCCTCCAGCGGCTCACGCCCCACGACCTCGCCCTTGCGCACCAGTTCCACCAGCAGCCGGCCGGCGGACAGCTCCTCGGGGACCTCGCCCGTGCCGATCACCTCCGCCTCCGCCACGCCGTGCGCGTCGAACCGGCGTGCGGCCCACTTGCGTCCGCCCAGGGTCTGCTTGCCGCCGCCCGACCTCTTGGCCACCGGCTCCAGCGGCGCGTCCGCGTCGTCCGAGGTGGCCCGGGCGACCAGCTTGTAGACCATCGAGGCGGTCGGGTGCCCCGAGCCGGTGACCAGCTGGGTGCCCACGCCGTAGGCGTCCACCGGGGCCGCGGCCAGCGAGGCGATGGCGTACTCGTCGAGGTCGGAGGTGACCACGATGCGGGTCTGTCCGGCGCCCAGCTCGTCGAGCTGCTGCCGCACCCGGTGGGCGACCAGCAGCAGGTCGCCGGAGTCGATCCGGACCGCGCCCAGCTCGGGGCCGGCGACCTCCACGGCCAGGGCGACCGCCTCGGCGACGTCGTAGGTGTCCACCAGCAGGGTGGTGCCGCGGCCCAGCGAGTCGACCTGGGCGGTGAAGGCCTCCCGCTCGGTGTCGTGGACCAGGGTGAAGGCGTGCGCGCTGGTGCCGATGGTGGGGATGCCGTAGCGGAACCCGGCGGCCAGGTCCGAGGTGGAGGAGAAGCCGCCGACGTAGGCGGCGCGCGAGGCGGCGACCGCGGCCAGCTCGTGGGTGCGGCGCGCGCCCATCTCCATCAGCGGCCGGCCGCCGGCCGCCGAGGCCATCCGGGAGGCGGCCGCGGCGATCGCGGAGTCGTGGTTGAGGATCGAGAGGATCACCGTCTCCAGCAGCACGCATTCGGCGAAGGTGCCCTCGACCCGCAGGATCGGCGAGCCGGGGAAGTAGACCTCGCCCTCCGGGTAGCCCCAGATGTCGCCCTCGAACCGGTACCGCGACAGCCACTCCAGGGTCGTCGTGTCGACCACGCCGCGCTCCCGGAGGAAGGCCAGCTGGTTCTCGTCGAACCGGAAGTTGCGCACGGCGTCCAGCACCCGGCCGGTGCCGCAGACCACGCCGTAGCGGCGGCCCGCGGGAAGGCGCCGGGTGAAGACCTCGAAGACCGAACGCCGCCCGGCCGTACCGCCCTTGAGGGCCGCCTGCAGCATGGTCAGTTCGTAGTGGTCGGTGAAGAGCGCCGTGGACGGCACGTCCACCGGCAGCCCGAGCTCCGCTGTGTTCATGGAACTGATGCTACCCCCATTTCGTCAATTTGACGATTAGTGTCCGGAGCCAGGTCCGCGGCGATCCGGCGGCGACCCCGGGACCCGGTCCGTGCGGGTACCCACCTGTGGTGGCAGCATGGTTGTTGTGACGTCACCCGCTCCCGCTCCCATGGAAACCGAACGCACCGAGTCGGCCGAGGACGCCTACGCCGTGCCCGAGCCGGACGTCCCCTGGGTCACGATCGTCCACAACGACCCGGTCAACCTGATGAGCTACGTGACCTACGTCTTCCAGACGTACTTCGGTTACTCGAAGGACAAGGCCACCAAGCTGATGATGGACGTCCACCACAAGGGCCGGGCGGTGGTCTCCAGCGGCAGCCGCGAGGAGATGGAGCGCGACGTGCAGGCCATGCACGGTTACGGTCTGTGGGCCACCCTCCAGCAGGACCGCCGGTAAATCCCGTACGGCCCCGGAATTCCCGTACGGGCCCGGACCGACCGCCCGCCGAGCCGAAAAGATCTGCCATCCCATGCCCGGAACCTTCGAACCGCTCCCCGGCGGCGGCGCGGCCGTCGCGCTCGACGACGTCGAGATCTCGATCATCCGGTCGCTGGCCGCCCAGCTCCTGGAGCTGATCGGCCCCGGCCCCGCCGAGGACGCCTCCGCCGACCCGCTCGCCGAACTCTTCGCCGACGGCCCCAGCGAGCCGCCGTCCGACCCGGTCCTGCGCCGGCTCTTCCCGGACGCCTACACCGACCCGGCCAAGTTCCCGGACACCGCCCAGCAGGCCGAGGAGGCCAAGGCGTCCTCCGCGGAGTTCCGCCGCTTCACCGAGAACGACCTGCGGGCCGGCAAGCGGGAGGACGCGCTCGCGGTCGTCCGCGCCCTCGACGAGCTGACGCTGGAGTCCGGCGGCGCGGGGACGGGCGGGGGAGTCCTGAGGCTCACCCCCGAGCACTCCCTGCGGTGGCTGAAGGCGCTCAACGACATCCGCCTCGCCATCGCCGCCCGCCTGGACATCACCGACGAGGAGGACAGCGAGATCCTCTACCGCCTCCCCGACACCGACGAGCGGAAGCCGCTGGTGATGGCCTACCTCTGGCTCGGAGGGCTTCAGGAGAGCCTCGTCGAGACGCTGATGCCCTAGACGGGCGGAACGCCGAAAGGTTGCCCCGACGTTCGGTAAACGGACAGCAAAATCCGATTTCCGGACGCCGTGAATCGGACATAGTGGGAATAATTGGCCGCCGCGCTGTGGAATCCACCACAGCGCGGCGGCATGCTTCTCCGTACCTTTGAGCCAACTTTCTCGCCCCGGCCGGACACCACCCCCTGCCCGCCGGGGCGGCGCCAGCAGGCCCGACCGACCGTCGGCAGGCAGAGAACTCCCCTTGGCCCCCCGCGGGGCATGCAATCCCCGGCCCGGGTCAACAGTCGAAGACGACGTGTGACGGGCCGGTTCCTGGAGAAAGGCGCACCACCATGACCTCATCGCAGGTCGCGAGCAACCACGACGGCAGTGAGGCCGTGCGCGGCGACGCCCCCGAGGAGGGGTACGAGCGAGGGCTCGGCAGCCGGCAGGTCCAGATGATCGCCATCGGCGGCGCCATCGGCGTCGGCCTCTTCCTGGGGGCCGGGGCGAACATCGCCAAGGCCGGCCCCTCCCTGATCCTGATGTACGCCCTCGCGGGTGTGATCATCTTCTTCATCATGCGGGCGCTCGGCGAGCTCCTGCTCTACCGCCCCGTCTCGGGTTCCTTCGCGGAGTACTCCCGGGAGTTCGTCGGCCCGTTCGCCGGTTACTTCACCGGCTGGACGTACTGGCTGATGTGGGTGGTCACCGGCATGGCCGAGCTCACGGCCGCCGCCATCTACATCCACTACTGGTTCCCGGAGATCCCGCAGTGGATCTCGGCGCTGGTCTTCCTGGTCGTCCTCTTCGGCGCCAACCTGATCTCCGTCAAGCTCTTCGGCGAGATCGAGTTCTGGTTCTCGATGGTCAAGGTCACCGCCATCATCGGCATGATCGTGATCGGTCTCGGCGTGCTGACCTTCGGTTTCAGCGCCGCCGGCGACACCGCCCAGGTCTCCAACCTGTGGGCCTTCGACGGCTTCTTCCCCAACGGCATCGGCTCGTCCCTGATGACCCTGCAGGGCGTCATGTTCGCCTACCTGGCCGTCGAGCTGGTCGGCGTCACGGCCGGTGAGTCGGAGAACCCCGAGAAGACCCTGCCCAAGGCGATCAACACCCTGCCGTGGCGCATCGCCCTCTTCTACGTGGGCGCCCTGACCGTCATCCTGTGCGTGGTCAAGTGGACCGAGTTCGCGCCCGACGTGAGCCCGTTCGTCGCCGCCTTCGCCAAGATCGGCATCCCGGCCGGCGCGGCCATCGTGAACTTCGTGGTGCTGACCGCGGCCCTGTCGTCCTGCAACTCCGGCATGTACTCCACCGGCCGCATGCTGCGCACCCTGGCGGACAACGGCGAGGCCCCCAAGGTCTTCAACAAGCTCTCCTCCACCAAGACCCCGGCCGTCGGCATCGCCGTCTCGGTGCTGCTCATGGGCATCGGCGTGGTCCTGAACTACGTCGTCCCGGAGAAGGCCTTCGGCTACGTCACCTCCGTCGCCACCGCGGCCGGCATCTGGACCTGGCTGATGATCTGCATCAGCCACGTGCTCTACCGCCGCGCGGTCGCCGCCGGCCGGGTGCGCGCCTCGTCCTTCCCCGCGCCGGGCGGCTCGGTCTGCAGCTGGATCGCCATCCTCTTCCTGCTGATGGTGACCGTGATGATCGCGCTGAACGCCGAGTCCCGGATCTGCCTCTACGTGATGGCCGGCTGGGCCGTCGCGCTGGGCATCGGCTGGCTGGTCCTCAAGGCCCGCTCGCCGGAGGTCACCCAGCGGCGCGAGGTCGCCCTGGACAAGGTCGGCTGAGCGCACCGCCGGCCGCACCGCCGACGGGACCCCTGACCGGACGGCCCCGGTACCGTCCCGCATTCCGGCCCCGCCGTCTCGCCACGCGAGAGGGCGGGGCCGGCCCGCGTTCGGCACCGCATATCCTGCCGCCATGCTGACCATCACCCAGGCCCTCGTGGACCAGATCGTCGAGCACGCCCGCCGGGACCACCCGGACGAGGCGTGCGGCGTCGTCGCCGGCCCGGTGGGCTCCGGCCGGCCGGAGCGTTTCATCCCCATGCTGAACGCGGCCCGGTCGCCGACCTTCTACGAGTTCGACAGCCAGGACCTGCTGAAGCTCTACCGGGACATGGACGACCGCGACGAGGAGCCGGTCGTCATCTACCACTCCCACACCGCCACCGAGGCCTACCCCTCGCGCACCGACATCTCCTACGCCAACGAGCCCGGCGCCCACTACGTGCTGGTCTCCACGGCCGACGCCGACGGCCTGGGCGAGTTCCAGTTCCGGTCCTACCGGATCGTCGAGGGCGAGGTCACCGAGGAGCCGGTCCGGATCGTGGACGCCCACCCGGCCGCCTGACCTGCGAATCCGCCCCGCGGGCGCTCCGTGTCCGCATCGTGGCCCGAGTCGACCGCAGGGTGAGACGTCCTGTCCGTCAGGCCGTCGGGAATCGATACGATGACCGCATGGTTCTCCACGACGTGAGCGAAATGACGCCGGGCACCCAGCTGCTCGTCGCGCGGCTGCACGTCGACCTGTGCCGCCTGAACAGCGCCCTCTGTCCGCGCTGACCGCGCGTGGCCGCCCCCGGCGGCCCCGAGGCGCCCGGCCGGGCCCGCGTTCCGGCCGAGCCACGGGCCGCCGCCCCGGCAGCAGACCGCGGCAGCGACACCGCCGCACAGCCCCAGCCCGCCGCACCACCATCCGACAGGAGCCCTGACATGGCCATCGAGGTCCGCATCCCCACCATCCTCCGCCAGTACACCGACGGGCAGAAGGCCGTCGAGGGCTCCGGTGAGACCCTCGGCGCCCTCATCACGGACCTCGAGTCCCGCCACCCCGGCATCCAGGCGCGCATCGTGGACGGCGAGCAGCTCCGCCGCTTCGTGAACGTGTACCTCAACGACGAGGACGTCCGTTTCCTCGAGGGCATCGACACCAAGCTCTCCGACGGCGACAGCGTCACCATCCTCCCGGCCGTGGCCGGCGGCATGGCCTGAGCGGGCCGGGTCAGCGGCGACATGCGTTACGACTCCCCGATCGCGGCGGTGGGCGACACCCCCCTGGTGCGCCTGCCGCGGCTCTCCCCGTCCGAGAACGTCCGCATCTGGGCGAAGCTGGAGGACCGCAACCCGACCGGCTCGATCAAGGACCGCCCCGCGCTCCACATGATCGAGCAGGCCGAGAAGGACGGCCGCCTCACGCCCGGCTGCACCATCCTGGAGCCGACCTCCGGGAACACCGGCATCTCGCTCGCCATGGCGGCCAAGCTCAAGGGCTACCGCATCGTCTGCGTGATGCCGGAGAACACCTCCCAGGAGCGGCGCGACCTGCTGGCCATGTGGGGTGCGGAGATCATCCCCAGCCCGGCCGCGGGCGGCTCCAACACCGCCGTGCGGATGGCCAAGGAGCTCTCCGAGCAGCACCCCGACTGGGTGATGCTGTACCAGTACGGCAACCCGGACAACGCGGGCGCCCACTACGCCACCACCGGTCCGGAGATCCTCGCCGACCTCCCCTCGGTCACCCACTTCGTCGCGGGCCTCGGCACCACCGGCACCCTGATGGGCGTCGGCCGCTACCTGCGCGAGCACAAGCCGGACGTGAAGATCGTCGCCGCCGAGCCGCGCTACGACGACCTGGTCTACGGCCTGCGCAACCTCGACGAGGGCTTCGTCCCCGAGCTGTACGACGCCTCGGTGCTGACCACCCGCTACTCGGTGGGCTCCGCCGACGCGGTCGTGCGCACCCGGGAGCTGCTCCAGTTCGAGGGCATCTTCGCGGGCATCTCCACCGGCGCCTCCCTGCACGCCGCCATCGGCGTCGGGAAGAAGGCGCTCAAGGCCGGCGAGGAGGCCGACATCGTCTTCGTGGTCGCCGACGGCGGCTGGAAGTACCTGTCCACCGGCGTCTACACGGCGGCGACCACCGACGAGGCGGTCGCGACGCTTCAGGGCCAGCTCTGGGCCTGACCGGGCGCACTCCCGCGCGGGCGGGAACGGCGGCGGACCCGTGGCCGGGTCCGGTCGCGGACCCGCGCGGCACGCACGACACGGCGGCCGGCGCCCCCTGCGGGGGGTGCCGGCCGCCGTCGTGCGCGCCCCGTGCGCCCCTTGTGCCCCACGACCAGCCGAACCGGTGACAAGGCAGGTGAGTTCCCCCACAACGGAGCCTCGGCGAGGAGCCACGGGCGTTCCGGCGGCTTAGTCTCGACGGACCGTACGAGCCCCGTCGTCCCACCCCTGCCTACGGAGGTTCCCGCTCCATGAAGCTCACCGTCGTCGGCTGCTCGGGGTCGTTCCCCTCCACGGAATCGGCCTGCTCGAGCTACCTCGTCGAGGCCGACGGCTTCCGGCTGCTCCTCGACATGGGCAACGGCGCCCTCGGCGAGCTGCAGCGTCACATCAGCCTGTACGACCTGGACGCGATCTTCCTCAGCCATCTGCACGCCGACCACTGCATCGACATGTGCGCCTACTTCGTGGTCCGGTACTACCGGCCGGACGGCGGCCGCTGCGAGCCGATCCCGGTCTTCGGACCCGAGGGCACCGAGCACCACCTCACCACCGCGCACGCGGACACGCCCTCGGCCAGCTCGATGAGCGAGGTCTTCGACTTCCACACGGTCAAGCCCGGCACCTTCGAGATCGGCCCGTTCACCGTGCACACCGAGCTGATGGCGCACCCCGTCGAGGCGTACGGCATCCGCGTCGAGCACGGCGGCAGTTCGCTGACCTACTCCGGCGACACCGGGCCCTTCCCGGCGCTGGAGGACCTCGCCCGCGACACCGACCTGTTCCTCTGCGAGGCCGCGTTCGCCGACGGCCGGGAGGAGATCCCCGACCTGCACCTCAACGGCCGCCAGGCCGGTGAGGTCGCGACGCGCGCCGGGGCGCGCAGGCTGGTCCTCACCCACATCGCGCCCTGGACCGACGCCCAGGCCAACCTGGCCGCCGCTGCGCGGGCCTACCGGGGGCCGGTCGAGCTGGCGAAGGCCGGCGCCGTCTACGACATCTGACGCGA
>NZ_JACADT010000177.1:0-8162 GCF_013421635.1 Streptomyces sp. UH6
GACGTCATGGTGAACTCGCACCACACGCACTTGCCGCCGCCGCGCGCCTCGACGCCCCAGCTGTCGGCCAGCAGGTCGACCAGCATGAGGCCGCGGCCGCTCATCCCCACCGGTCCGGGGTCCCGCCGGTGCGGCAGGGCGCTGGAGCTGTCCTCCACCTCGATGCGCAGCAGCCGCTGCGGCCCCAGGATCACCCGCAGGGTGACGGTGGCGCACCCCTCGGTGTGCATCAGGGCGTTGGTGATCAGCTCGTCCGCGGCCAGCTCGATCTCGTCGGCCCGCTCCACGGTGCCCCAGGCCCGTACCGCGGCCCGGATCATGTGGCGGGTCTCGGCCAGCGCGTCCGGGTCGCCGGGGACGACCTGCTGTCTGAGCTGTCCGCCGGTCCGCTGCCGTCCGGGGCCCCTCCGGCGCAGCAGCAGGAGGGCGACGTCGTCGTCCCCGCCCCTGCGGTCGGCCCGCTCGATGAGGGCGTCGGCGAGGCCGCGGACGTCGTCGGGGCCACGGGTGATGTCGTCCATCAGGTCCTGCACGCCGACGGAGAGGTCGTCGCCGGGAAGCTCGACCAGTCCGTCGGTGCACAGCACCAGGGTCTGGTAGGTGGACAGCTCGAAGGTGGTGACCGGATACGTGAGGGCGCCGAACTCGGCGGACAGGCCGAGCGGCAGGCCGCCCTCGACGGGGATGCGGCGGCAGGCGCCGTCGCCTCCGCGCAGGATCGGGTCGAGGTGCCCGGCGCGCACCATCTTCACCACGCCGGTGGTGGGGTCGACCTCGGCGTACAGGCAGGTGGCGAACCGGTCGGTGTCCAGCTCGTGGAGGAAGACGGAGGCCCGGGCCATGACGGTGCCCGGCGTGTGCCCCTCGGCGGCGTAGGCGCGCAGCACGATCCGCAGCTGGCCCATGACGGCGGCGGCGTGGGTGTCGTGTCCCTGGACGTCGCCGATCACGGCGCCGACCCGGCCGCCGGGGAGCGGGATCAGGTCGTACCAGTCGCCGCCGATGTCGCGCCCGGCGGCGGCCGAGCGGTAGCGGACGGCGATGTCGGCGCCGGGGACGCTGGGGATGGTGCGGGGCAGCATGGCCTGCTGGAGGCCCTGCGCCAGGTCCATCTGCTGTTCGTAGAGCATGGCGCGCTGCAGGCTCTGGGCGAGGCTTCCGGCGAGCGCGCCGAGCAGTGCGCGGTCCTGGGTGGTGAAGCCGCGGCGCCCGCTGTAGAGCAGCCCGGCGGCGCCGACCGCCTTGCCCTCGGCGATCAGCGGGAGGTAGGCCGCCGAGGTGATCTGGAGGTGGGCCATCTGCTCCCAGAGCAGGGGGTAGTTGACCGCGAACTCCCTGGGCGACTCGATGTAGCGCGGACTGAGCGTGCGGACCACCTCGCTCATGGGGTAGGGCTCGTCCAGCCGGGTGATACGGGTGCCGGGGACGGCTTCCTGGGGCTCCTCGGTGACCAGGACGACGCGGTCGCCCTGCACCATCCCCAGCACCACCAGGGAGACGCCCAGCGGGGTCCTCTGGTGGGCCTCGCCGAGCACCCGGAAGACGTCGCGGACGGTGCGGGCGGCGGAGAGGGCGGCGGTGAGGGTCTGGACGACGTCGGTCTGGCGACGGCGCGCCTCGTCCTCGACGGCCTGCTCCAGCCGGGCCTCGCTCTCCCTCAGCTCCTGGGTGGCGTCCCGGACGATGCCGAAGACCCTGCGGGCGTGGCCGTCGTCGTCGCGCCGGATGTAGCCCTGGGTGTGGGTCCAGTGCAGGGTGCCGTCGCGGCGGCGGACGCGGAAGTAGGCGCCGTAGTTCTCGTCGCCCTCCTTGATCGCGCGGGTGACCGCCTCGTCGAGGCGGGTGCCCTCCTCGGTCGGGACCCGGGGGCTCAGCGCCTCGGGGGTGCCGTCGAACTCCTCGGGGCGGAGGTCGAAGATCTCGTGGGCCCGGGCGTCCATGTGGAAGCGGCCGGCGGCCAGGTCCCATTCGAAGCTGCCCATCCGGTTGAGCGCCAGGATCGGGAACGGGCTGTCGGGCCACTCCTCCGGGAGTGAGGTCTCCACGGTGTCCCCATCAGCCATGGAGCCCACCTTGCCAGGATTTGTCCGTTTCTTCGACCCGTCTTCCGCCTCCCGCCTTTCCCGGGGCCCGGCGGGACCCGCACTCAGTCACCGAAGACGTCGGTGGGACTGCCGAAGACGCTGTCCGCGTCCACCACGGCCACCCGCCCGGAGGGCACCCCGGACACGGCGCCGCCCTCGACGACCCCGCCGTCCGGCCGCGCGCCCCTCTCCGCGGCCGCCCCGCCGGGGCGCTCCCCCGCCGGTGAGGCGCCGAGGAGGGCGAGCGGCACGGCGCAGGCCACGACGGCGGCTCTGATCGGTGCGCGCACGGTGTCCTCCCACACGGTTCGGGGCACTTCGTCACCCATGTCTGCCCGGACCATTGTCTGCCCGGCCGGGTACGGTCACGCAAACGGAGGGCGGGCGTCACGGACGGCGACGGGCGCGCGGGCGCGGCCGCCGGGAAGGAGTGCCGGGGTCGTGGAGTGGTTCACCGCACCGGAGTACTGGACGGGCCGCCTGGTCTTCCAGCGGGGGCTGGCCGCCGTCTATCTGGCGGCCTTCCTCTGCGCGGCGCTGCAGTTCCGTCCGCTGATCGGCGAGCGGGGGCTGACACCGGCCCCGCGGTTCCTGGAGCGGACGGACTGGCGGCGGGCGCCGAGCCTGTTCCGGCTGCGCTTCTCCGACCGCCTCTTCGCCGCCTGCGCCTGGACGGGGTGCGCGGTGTCGGCCGCCCTGCTGGCGGGGGCGGGCGATCTGGTGCCGCTGTGGGCCTCCATGCTGCTGTGGCTCGCGCCGTGGGCGCTGTACCTGTCGGTCGTCAACGTCGGGCAGACCTGGTACGCGTTCGGCTGGGAGTCGCTGCTGCTGGAGACCGGCTTCCTCGCGGTGCTGCTGGGCAACGACGAGGTGGGCCCCCCGGTGGTGGTGCTGTTCCTCCTGCGGTGGCTGCTGTTCCGGCTGGAGTTCGGCGCCGGCATGATCAAGATGCGCGGCGACGCCTGCTGGCGCGAGCTCACCTGTCTGTACCACCACCACGAGACCCAGCCGATGCCCGGGCCGCTCAGCCGCCTCTTCCATCTGCTGCCGAAGCCGCTGCACCGGGTGGAGGCGGCCGCCAACCACGTCACCCAGCTGGCCGTGCCGTTCCTGCTCTTCACCCCGCAGCCGGTGGCCTCCTGGGCGGCCGCGCTGATGATCGTCACGCAGCTGTGGCTGATCGCCTCGGGGAACTTCTCCTGGCTCAACTGGCTGACCGTGGTGATCGCCCTGCCGGCCGTCAGGTGGCCGAGGGATGCCGCGCCGCGGCCCACGCCCGGAGCACCGCTCTGGTACGAGATCACCGTTCTCGCCGTGGCCGCGGTGCTGCTGTGGCTGAGCCGCAACCCGGCGCGCAACCTGCTCTCCCGCCGGCAGGCGATGAACCGGTCCTTCGACCCGCTCCACCTGGTCAACACCTACGGGGCCTTCGGCAGCGTCACCCGGGTGCGGCACGAGGTGGTGGTGGAGGGCACCGACGACGACCGGCCGCGGCGGGAATCGGTCTGGCGGGCCTACGAGTTCAAGGGGAAGCCGGGCGACGTCCGCCGTCGGCCGCGGCAGTTCGCGCCGTACCACCTGCGACTGGACTGGCTGATGTGGTTCCTCGCGCTGTCGCCGATGCCGGCCAGGTGGTTCACGGCCTTCGTGGAGAAGCTGCTGGAGGGGGACCGGGAGACGCTGCGGCTGCTGCGCCACTCGCCGTTCCCGCCCGAGGCCCCGCCGCGCTGGGTGCGCGCCCGGCTCTTCCGCTACCGGTTCGCGACGCGTGAGGAACGGCGGCGCACCGGTGCGCACTGGGTCCGCGAGTACGTCCGGGACTTCCTCCCGCCCACCCGGCTGTCCTGAGTTCCCGCCGGGCGCACGCCGAGCGCCCTCCTCCCCGGCTCCGGCGGCACGCTCCGGCCGCGTACGACGGACGGCGGCCGGTCGTGGACCTGCCGCCGCCGGTGTGGCGCCGTGCCTCGCCCGCCCGCGTCCGTCAGTCGACGCTGGGCAGGATGTGCGGTTCCGCGAGGTCGTCCTCGTAGCCGGCCAGCCTGATGGGCGCGGAGCGCGCCCACACCTCCAGGCTGCCCAGTGGCCCGTCGCCGTCGGTCCCGCTCCGGCCGACGGGGACTTCGCTCGCGATCGCCGTGGTGGACGTCGTCTTCTCCGGTGTCACCGCGCACTCCTCATGTCTGGGTCACCCTCGAGGCTCGGCGTCGTCGTTGTGCTCGACGCCCGGGCGCCTCCCGGGTGCGGGTCGGTAGGGAGGGCGTTCGAGCGCGGTGGCGCCGGCACCTCGTCGCGGGCAGGCCGGCGTGTCCGGTCTGTCCGGTGACGGACGGGGACGCGGCCGGTAGGACCTCGTCGCACTGTCCGTCCGTCCCAGGTTAACCAAATGAGCGGCCTCCCGCTCGATAGCGCCGAAAACTTTGCGTAACCGTCTCGTGTCACGCGGTCCCCGGCCCCAAGGTCCCCGGCCCGGGGCTCCCGCTCCCCCGGCCGGCCGGCCCGTCCGGTCCGGCCTGCCTACCCGTTCCGGGTCACCACTTGCCGGGCGCGTAGTCCTTCAGGAAGACCCCGTACAGATCCTCGCCCGCCTCACCGCGCACGATCGGGTCGTAGACCCTGGCCGCGCCGTCGATCAGGTCCAGCGGCGCGTGGAATCCGGCCTCGGCGAGGCGCACCTTGTCGGGGTGCGGGCGCTCGTCGGTGATCCAGCCGGTGTCCACGGCGGTCATCAGGATGCGGTCCGCCTCGAACATCTCCTGCGCGCTGGTGCGCGTCAGCATGTTCAGGGCCGCCTTGGCCATGTTGGTGTGCGGGTGTCCGGCGCCCTTGTAGCCGCGTTCGAAGACGCCCTCCATGGCGGAGACGTTGACGATGTAGGTGCGGCGGTTCGGCGAGGCGGCCATCGCCTGGCGGAGCCGGCTGATGAGGATGAACGGCGCGGTGGAGTTGCAGAGCTGGACCTCGAGCAGTTCCACCGGGGTGACCTGCTCGACGGACTGCACCCAGCTGTTGGTGTCGTGCAGGTCGGGGACGAGGCCGCCCGCGTCGATGGCGGTTCCCGCCGCGATGCGCTCCAGGGACGCCGAGCCGGAGACCAGGGCGAGGTCGGTGACCTCCTGGGCGGTGATCGCCCCGCCGCCGGACACCGGCAGCGCGGCGACCGCGCCGGAGCCGAACGCGCCGATGACGCGGGCGGCCGGCAGCTCGCCCGCGGGCAGCGGCGCCGACTCGGCGGCGAGCAGCTCGCTGTACGCCTGCGGGGAACGGCGCACGGTCTGGGCGGCGTTGTTGATCAGGATGTCCAGGTGCCCCTGGGCGGCGACGGAGTCGGCCAGTGCGACCACCTGTGCGGGGTCGCGCAGGTCGATGCCGACGATGTCGAGCCGGTTGATCCACTCGTCGCTGTCCGGCATCGCCTTGAAGCGGCGGACGGCGTCGTTGGGGAAGCGGGTGGTGACGGTGGTGTGCGCGCCGTCCCGCAGCAGACGGAGCGCGATGTACATGCCGATCTTGGCCCGGCCGCCGGTGAGCAGCGCGCGCCGGCCGCTCAGGTCGGTGCGGGCGTCGCGACGGGCCCGGTTCTCGTCGGCGCACCTCGGGCAGAGCTGGTGGTAGAAGTAGTCGACCTCGAGGTACCGGTCCTTGCAGGTGTAGCAGGAGCGGGGGCGCCGGAGCACGCCCGCGATCCGGCGGCCCTCCTCGACGGAGGAGGACGGCAGGATGCCGGCCGTCTCGTCGTCGATGCGCTGCGCGGAGCCGGTGGCGGTCGCCTCGGTGACGGCGCGGTCGTGCGCGGTCTTGGCGGCGCGGCGCTCCTGACGGCGGCGCTGCTTGACCGTCCGGTAGATGTGCGAGGTGGCGCGGCGCACCTGGATGGCGTCGGGGTGGTCGACCTCGATCCGGTCGAGTTCCTCCAGGACGCTCAGGCAGACCGCCAGGCGCTCGGGGTCGATCCCCGGCCCCCACTCCTGCTGGGCGGGGATCTGCGCTCCGCCGTTCTCCGCCGCGGGCTCGCGCGTGGCAGTGCCCTGGCTGTCGTCCGTCACCGTCATCGCCGCTGTGTTCCTCGCGTCACTCATTCAGCCGCGTAGCTCGATCGAGTGACCGCGCGGCTCCCACAGGAAAGTGGTGGGAGCCGTGCAGCGGACCTTCGTCCGATTCCGTCCCACCAGGTGGGGAGGATACTGACGGCCGGGAGGGTCCGCCAAACGGGCGACGGTCAGGGCGTCGTGTCTCACATCGGCGCCGGTACGGGCTGGCCCTTCTCCAGCACCACCACGCCGTTGTCGGAGACGGTGTAGAGCTCGGCGTCGCGCTCGGGGTTGACGCCGATGGTCGCACCCGGCGGGACGTCGATGTTCTTGTCGAGGATGGCGTTGCGCACCACGGCGCCCCTGCCGATGCGGACCTTGTCGTGCAGCACCGAGTTCTGCACGACGGCGTCCTGTTCGACGACCACGCCCGGGGAGAGCACGGAGCGGGTGACCTGGCCGCGGATCAGGCAGCCGGCGCTCACGATCGACTCGGTGGCGTTGCCCCCGCCGTTGAAGCGGGCCGGGGAGAGCATCGGGTGATGGGTGTAGATCGGCCAGTCGCGGTTGTAGAGGTTGAACACCGGCCGGTCGGCGAGCAGGTCCATGTGGGCGTCGTAGTAGGCGTCGATGGTGCCGACGTCCCGCCAGTAGCCCTGGTCGCGCTTGGTCTCGCCGGGCACGTGGTTGGTGCTGAAGTCGTAGACGGCGGCCTGGCCGCTCTCGGTGAGCATGGGCAGGATGTCGCCGCCCATGTCGTGGTCGGAGTCCTCGTTCGCGGCGTCCTTGTGCAGGGCCTCCACCAGCACGTCGGTGGTGAAGATGTAGTTGCCCATGGAGGCGAGGATGGAGTCCGGGTCGTCGGCCAGTCCCGGTGGGTCGGCCGGCTTCTCCAGGAAGCGCTCCACGGTCCGGCCGTCGGCGGACGGCGTGATCACGCCGAACTGGGAGGACTCCGAGCGCGGTACCCGGATGCCGGCCACCGTGGCGCCGGCGCCGCTGTCGATGTGCTGGCGCAGCATCTCGCGGGGGTCCATCCGGTAGACGTGGTCGGCTCCGAAGACGGCCACGTAGTCGGGCTGCTCGTCGCGGATCAGGTTCAGCGACTGGTGGATGGCGTCGGCGCTGCCGAGGTACCACTGCTTGCCGAGCCGCTGCTGGGCGGGCACCGGGGTGACGTAGTTGCCGAGCAGGCTGGACATGCGCCAGGTGGTGGTGATGTGACGGTCCAGCGAGTGCGACTTGTACTGGGTCAGCACGGCGATGTGCCGGATGTCCCCGTTGACCAGGTTGGACAGCACGAAGTCGACCAGGCGGTAGGTCCCGCCGAAGGTGACGGCCGGCTTGGCGCGGTCCGCCGTCAACGGCATCAGGCGCTTTCCCTCGCCGCCTGCCAGCACAATGCCGAGTACGGATGGCCCACCACGACGCATCGCCGCTCCTCTCAACGGTTCACCCGCCCCCTTGGTCATGATCCGAGTGCCCCCGGCCGCGACCTGCTATGCCTGCCGGATCCGTGTGCCCCGTGTCACCCGTCCGGGGGAGGATCGGATCTTTCCGGGTACTCCGTCGTCAGGAGGATCCGTGAAGGACGGAAGGACGCCTCCGGGACGACGACGGGAAGAGGCGTGACCGGCATCGTGGAGTCCGTGCAACTGGAGCGAATGCCGGAGGGCGGCCGATGAGCGCCCTGATGTGGTCCGTCCTCCTCTCGCTCGTCTCCGCGGTGGCGTACGCCGGCGGGGCGATCGTGCAGGAGCGCGTCGCCGTGGTCAAGGGGGCGTCCGCCCCCCTGGGGGACCTTGTGTGGTGGTCGGCGGTGGCCCTGAACGGGCTGGGCGCGGCGCTGCACGTGGCCGCCCTCGCGCTGGGTCCGCTCAGCGTGGTGCAGCCGCTGGGCGCCCTGACCATCGTGTTCGCCCTGCCCATGGCGGCGTTGTTCGTGGGCCGGGCGGCGGGCGACCGGACCGCCTGGCGGGGGGCGCTGCTGGCCACCGGCGGGCTGGCGGGTCTACTGACGCTGGTCTCCGGTTCGGGCACCCGGACGCCG
>NZ_JACADT010000178.1:0-8095 GCF_013421635.1 Streptomyces sp. UH6
CCGCCGCCCGCTTCACGGCGGGTCCGCGCTTGGCGGCCCGCTTGGCAGGACCCTTCACCACGTCCTCCTCCGGTACCGCCACCGGCACCGCCACGTCGGCGGCGGCCTCGGCGGCCTCGGGGGTCCCGGCGGCGCCGGCCCCCTCCCGCGAGGCGTCCGCGGAACCCTCGTCGGCCGACCCCCCGCCGAAGGCGTGGGCGGCGTCGGCCCCCGCGTACAGCCGGTCCACCCCGTACTGGAGGGCGGCCGCGTACGTCTCGTCCGGGTCCAGGCGCCGCAGCTCCTCGGCGATCAGCTCCGAGGTCTCGCGCCGCTTGAGCGCCACCTGCCGGTCCGGCTGGCCCTCGATGGCGAGCGTCGCCAGCGTGCCGTCGGCCCGGTCCAGGGTGATCCGGCCGCAGGTGGTGTCCATCCGGACGCCGGTCAGGCCGGGTCCGGCGGAGCGGGTGCGGCGCACCGGCACGTCGAGGCGGTCGGCGAGCCACATGGCCAGCAGCTCGCAGCTCGGGTTGAACTCCTCGCCCTCGACCTCGACGGCCTTGACCTGGCAGACCACCTGGTCGAGCGCGGCCGCCAGCATGGACCGCCACGGGGTGATCCGGGTCCACGACAGGTCGGTGTCGCCGGGCGTGTAGGAGCCGGCCAGCGAGCGCAGCTCGCCCACCGGGTCCTCCGCGGCGTAGGTGTCCGTCACCCGGCGCTGCGCCAGCGCGCCCAGCGGGTCCTGGGCCGGGTCGAGCGGCGCGTTCACCGGCCACCAGACCACCACGGGGGCGTCCGGCAGCAGCAGCGGCAGGACCACCGACTGGGCGTGGTTGACCACCTCGCCGTAGAGCCGCAGCACCACCGTCTCGCCGGCGCCCGCGTCCGCGCCCACCCGCACCTCGGCGTCCAGACGCGACTGCGTGCGGTCGCGCGGGGAGCGGGCGTGCCGCTTGATGACCACCAGCAGCCGCGAGGGGTGCTCGTGCGAGGCCTCCGCCGCCGACTTCATGGCGTCGTAGGCGTTCTCCTCGTCGGTGACGACGACCAGGGTGAGCACCATGCCGACGGCGGGGGCGCCGAGTGCGCGGCGCCCCTGGACCAGTGCCTTGTTGATCTTGCTGGCCGTGGTGTCGGTGAGGTCGATCTTCATGGCCGGCGCCAGCTCCGTCCGTCTCGTGCGAGCATCTCGTCCGCTTCTGCGGGTCCCCAGGTTCCGGCCGGATATTGGGCGGGGGAGCCCTCGGTGTCCCAGAACTGCTCGATCGGGTCGAGGATCTTCCAGGACAGCTCGACCTCCTCCGTGCGCGGGAAGAGGTTGGCGTCGCCGAGCAGGACGTCGAGGATGAGCCGCTCGTAGGCCTCCGGGCTGGACTCGGTGAACGACTCGCCGTAGGCGAAGTCCATCGAGACGTCCCGGATCTCCATCGAGGTGCCCGGCACCTTCGAGCCGAACCGGACCGTCATGCCCTCGTCCGGCTGCACGCGGATCACCATCGCGTTCTGCCCCAGCTCCTCGGTGGCCGTGTGGCCGAACGGGGAGTGCGGGGCGCGCTGGAAGACGACCGCGATCTCGGTGACCCGGCGGCCCAGCCGCTTGCCGGTGCGCAGGTAGAAGGGGACGCCCGCCCAACGGCGGTTGTCGATCTCCAGCTTGATCGCGGCGTAGGTGTCGGTCCGGGAGGACGGGTCGATGCCCTCCTCCTCCAGGTAGCCGACCGCCTTGGCGCCGCCCTGCCAGCCCGCCGTGTACTGGGCGCGCACGGTGGCGGCGGCCAGGTCCGAGGGGAGCCGCACCGCGCCGAGGACCTTGGTCTTCTCGGCGGCCAGCGCGTCCGCGTCGAAGGAGGCGGGCTCCTCCATCGCGGTGAGGGCGAGCAGCTGGAGCAGGTGGTTCTGGATGACGTCGCGGGCCGCGCCGATGCCGTCGTAGTAGCCGGCCCGGCCGCCGATGCCGATGTCCTCGGCCATCGTGATCTGCACGTGGTCGACGTACGACCGGTTCCACAGGGGCTCGAACATCTGGTTGGCGAAGCGCAGCGCCAGGATGTTCTGGACGGTCTCCTTGCCGAGGTAGTGGTCGATCCGGAACACCTGGTCCGGGGCGAACACCTCGTGCACGATGGAGTTCAGCTCCTCGGCCGACTTCAGGTCGTGGCCGAAGGGCTTCTCGATGACCGCGCGGCGCCAGGAGCCACCGGTCTGGTCGGCCAGCCCGTGCTTCTTCAGCTGCTGGATGACGACCGGGAAGGAACCGGGCGGGACGGACAGGTAGAACGCGAAGTTCCCGCCGGTGCCCTGGGCGCGGTCGAGCTCCTCGATGGTGGAGCGCAGCGACTCGAACGACTCGTCGTCGTCGAAGGAGCCCTGGACGAAGCGCATGCCCTGGGCGAGCTGCTGCCAGACCTCCTCACGGAAGGGGGTGCGGGCGTGTTCCTTGACCGCGTCGTGGACCACCTGGGCGAAGTCCTCGTCCGCCCACTCGCGGCGGGCGAAGCCCACCAGGGAGAAACCCGGCGGCAGCAGACCACGGTTCGCGAGGTCGTACACCGCCGGCATCAGCTTCTTGCGGGACAGGTCGCCCGTGACGCCGAAGATCACCAGGCCCGACGGCCCCGCGATGCGCGGGAGCCGTCGGTCCAGGGCGTCACGGAGCGGGTTCGCTCCGGTGACAGGGGAAGGTGACAAGGTCTAGCCCTCCGAGGGGGCGAGCTTCTCGAGCTCGGCCTTGGTCGAACCGAGCAGGTCGTTCCAGGCGGACTCGAACTTCTCGACGCCCTCCTTCTCCAGCAGCTCGACGACCTCGTCGTACGAGATGCCCAGGGCCTCGACGGCGTCGAGGTCGGCGCGGGCCTGCTCGTAGGTGCCGGTGACCGTGTCGCCGGTGATCTGCCCGTGGTCGCCCACGGCCTCCAGCGTGCCGCCCGGCATGGTGTTCACCGTGTTCGGCGCGACCAGGTCGTCGACGTACAGGGTGTCCTTGTACGCCTTGTCCTTGACGCCGGTGGAGGCCCACAGCGGACGCTGGCGGTTGGCGCCGGCGCGCTCCAGCTCGTTCCAGCGGTCCGAGGAGAAGACCTCCTCGTAGGCCTGGTAGGCCAGACGGGCGTTGGCGAGGGCGGCCTTGCCGCGCACCGCCTTGGCCTCGTCGGTGCCCAGGGCGTCGATCCGCTTGTCGATCTCGGTGTCGACCCGGGAGACGAAGAAGGAGGCCACGGAGTGGATCTTCGACAGGTCCAGGCCGCGCTCCTTCGCCTTCTCCAGACCGGCCAGGTAGGCGTCCATCACCTGGCGGTAGCGCTCCAGCGAGAAGATCAGCGTGACGTTGACGCTGATGCCCAGGCCGATGACCTCGGTGATCGCGGGCAGGCCCGCCAGGGTCGCCGGGATCTTGATCAGGGTGTTCGGGCGGTCCACCAGCCAGGCCAGCTGCTTGGCCTCGGCGACCGTGGCCCGCTCGTCGTGCGCCAGACGGGGGTCGACCTCGATCGACACCCGGCCGTCACGGCCGTCGGTGGCGTCGAAGACCGGGCGCAGCACGTCGGCGGCGTCGCGGACGTCCGCCGTCGTGATCATCCGGATCGCCTCCTCGACCGTCACCTTGCGGGCGGCGAGGTCGGTGAGCTGGGTGTCGTAGCCGTGGCCCTCGGAGATCGCCTTCTGGAAGATCGACGGGTTGGTGGTGACACCGACCACGTGCTGGTCGTCGATCAGTTCCTGCAGGGAGCCGGACGAGATCAGGGTGCGGGACAGGTCGTCCAGCCAGATCGCCACACCCTCGTCGGAGAGGCGCTTGAGTGCGTCTGTCATGGTTCTTTGCATCTCCTACTTGGTCGGTATCAGCGTCAGCGCCGGGCTGCGGCGAGGGATTCCCGGGCCTGGGCGGCCACGTTCTCGGCGGTGAAGCCGAACTCGCGGAACAGCACCTTGGCGTCCGCGGAGGCGCCGAAGTGCTCCAGCGAGACGATCCGGCCGGCGTCGCCCACGAAGCGGTGCCAGGTCAGGCCGATGCCGGCCTCGACGGCGACCCGCGCCTTGACGGACGGGGGCAGCACGCTGTCGCGGTAGGCCTGGTCCTGCTCGTCGAACCACTCGACGGACGGCATGGAGACGACCCGGGTCGGGACGCCCTCGGCCTGGAGCTGCTCGCGGGCCTCGACGGCCAGGTGCACCTCGGAGCCGGTGGCGATCAGGACGACCTCGGGCTCGCCGCCCTCGGCGTCCTTCAGGACGTAGCCGCCGCGGGCGGTGTCCTCGTTCGCCTCGTAGACGGGCACGCCCTGGCGGGTGAGCGCCAGACCGTGCGGGGTGCCCTTGCCGAACTCCTTCGTCCAGCGGCGCATGATCTCGCGCCAGGCGATGGCCGTCTCGTTGGCGTCGGCCGGGCGCACGATGCTCAGGCCCGGGATGGCGCGCAGCGATGCCAGGTGCTCCACCGGCTGGTGGGTCGGGCCGTCCTCGCCGAGACCGATCGAGTCGTGCGTCCACACGAAGGTCACCGGCAGGTGCATCAGCGCGGACAGGCGGACGGCGTTGCGCATGTAGTCGGAGAACACCAGGAAGGTGCCGCCGTAGACGCGCGTGTTGCCGTGCAGGGCGATGCCGTTCATCTCGGCGCCCATGGAGTGCTCACGGATGCCGAAGTGGATGGTGCGGCCGTACGGGTCGGCCTCCGGCAGCGGGTTGCCCTCGGGGAGGAAGGAGCTGGTCTTGTCGATCGTGGTGTTGTTGGAGCCCGCCAGGTCGGCCGAGCCGCCCCACAGCTCCGGCACGACCGACCCCAGCGCCTGGAGCACCTTGCCCGACGCGGCACGGGTGGCCACCGAGGTGCCCGCCTCGAAGACCGGGAGCTTCTGCTCCCAGCCGGCCGGCAGCTCGCCCGCGGCGATCCGGTCGAACTCGGCCGCCCGCTCCGGGTTGGCCTGACGCCACGCCTGGAACTGCTTCTCCCACTCCGCCCGGGCGTCGCGGCCGCGGTCCAGGGCCTTGCGGGTGTGGCCGATGACCTCGTCGGAGACCTCGAAGGACTGCTCCGGGTCGAAGCCCAGCACGCGCTTGGTCGCCGCCACCTCGTCGTCGCCGAGCGCCGAGCCGTGGGCGGCCTCGGTGTTCTGCGCGTTCGGGGCGGGCCAGGCGATGATGGAGCGCATCGCGATGAACGACGGCCGGTCGGTGACCGCCTTCGCGGCCTGGACGGCCTCGTAGATCGCGGCCGGGTCCAGGTCGCCGTTCTCCTGCGGCTCGACCCGCTGGACGTGCCAGCCGTAGGCCTCGTACCGCTTGGCGACGTCCTCGGAGACCGCGGTCTCGGTGTCGCCCTCGATCGAGATGTGGTTGTCGTCCCACAGCAGGACCAGGTTGCCCAGCTTCTGGTGGCCGGCCAGGGAGGACGCCTCGGCGGCGATGCCCTCCTGGAGACAGCCGTCACCGGCGACGCAGAACACGAAGTGGTCGAAGGGCGACTCGCCCTGCGGCGCCTCGGGGTCGAACAGGCCGCGCTCGTAGCGGGCGGCCATCGCCATGCCCACGGCGTTGGCGACACCCTGGCCCAGCGGGCCGGTGGTGGTCTCCACGCCGGTGGTGTGCCCGTACTCCGGGTGACCCGGGGTCTTGGAACCCCAGGTGCGGAAGGCCTTCAGGTCGTCCAGCTCCAGGCCGAAACCGGCCAGGTAGAGCTGGGTGTAGAGGGTCAGGGACGAGTGCCCGGCCGAGAGGACGAAGCGGTCACGCCCCACCCAGTCGGCGTCGGACGGGTCGTGGCGCATCACCTTCTGGAAGAGCGTGTACGCCGCGGGCGCCAGGCTCATGGCCGTACCGGGATGGCCGTTGCCGACCTTCTGTACGGCGTCAGCGGCCAGGATGCGGGCGGTGTCCACCGCGCGCTGGTCCAGCTCTGTCCACTCGAGGGCTGTGGTGGTCGGCTTGTTGCTCACCCTGGGTCAGGGCTCCTCTCCACATGTCGAAAGCCGGTGAGGTGTGCGCTCACCGGTGCAACCGACGGGTTCCGGGCCGTCGGCGGGTCGAGCCTATCCCCTGGAAACACGGCGTTCTCCCTTGTGACCAGAGTGTGGCCACAGGCCTGATTCTTCTGAATTCGCGCCTGCTCACATGGGCATTCCTTCTGGGTCCGGGTGCGCTCACATGGGCGTGCCGCCCGGCCCGTCGTCGGGGCACGTCACGCCGCGCGGAACGCTCCACGGCCGGGTTCCCCCGCGGGTGCGGCCAACACGAGAGCACCCCCGCGAATCGCGGGGTCTGGGCAACGTCTAGAGTGGCGTGGTACGCGCGAGCCTTCGCCGGACCTTTCCGACAGGTCCGATTCGGCGGGGGCTCGCTGGGATGTCTCTGTCAGGGGTGTGCGTGACGGCCGTTGAATCCCGTCCAGCGGCGGTAGTCGGGACGAGCAGCCCGAGGCCGGACCGCCGGCCGTTCCGGGCCCGGGCCATGGCGTTCGTGGCGCTCACCAAGCCGCGGATCATCGAACTGCTGCTCATCACCACCGTGCCGGTGATGTTCCTGGCGGAACAGGGTGTACCCGACCTCTCGCTCGTGCTGCTGACCTGCCTCGGCGGGTACCTCTCCGCGGGCGGCGCCAACGCGCTGAACATGTGGTACGACCGGGACATCGACGCGCTGATGGACCGCACCTCGCAGCGGCCGCTGGTCACCGGCATGGTGAGCCCGCGTGAATGCCTCGCCTTCGGCATCGCCCTGGCGGTCGGTTCCACCGTGCTCTTCGGGCTCACGGTCAACTGGCTGTCGGCCTGGCTCTCGCTGGGCGCGCTCTTCTTCTACGTCGTCGTCTACACGATGATCCTCAAGCGCCGTACCGCGCAGAACATCGTCTGGGGCGGCATCGCCGGCTGCATGCCGGTGCTGATCGGCTGGTCCGCGGTGACCGACTCGCTCTCCTGGGCGCCGGTCGTCCTCTTCCTGGTCATCTTCTTCTGGACGCCGCCGCACTACTGGCCGCTGTCGATGAAGGTCAAGGACGACTACGCCCGGGCCGGCGTGCCGATGCTTCCGGTGCTGGCCGGCAACAAGGTGGTCGCCCGCCAGATCGTGATCTACAGCTGGGTGATGGTCGCCGTCTCCCTGCTGCTGACCCCGCTGGGGTACACGGGCTGGTTCTACACCGCCGTGGCGCTGGCGGCGGGCGGATGGTGGCTCTGGGAGGCGCACGCGCTCATGGGCCGCGCCAAGGCGGAGGTCACGGGCGCGAAGCTGAAGGAGATGCGGCTCTTCCACTGGTCGATCACCTACGTCTCCGTCCTCTTCGTCGCCGTCGCCGTGGACCCGTTCCTGCGGTAGCCGAACCCTCGTCCCCCTCACGACGCGAGGGGTGGGTGGCCAACGCCACCCCCCCCTCGCGTCGCCCGTTCCGCTACCCGTCGGTAGCATCCTGACCATGGCAGACACGCAGCAGGTTGACGAGGCGACCAGGCCGGACGCGAGGGCGGAGCGGCGTGCCGCGCGGCTCGCCAAGCAGATCGGTTCCTTCGCCGCGAAGCACGGCGGCGCGGAGGGGCAGGTGGCCCACCTCGGCCGCAAGGGTGCGCGGATCGTCCTGGTGGGCGAGGACGGCGACTGGGGCGATCTGGTGGCGCCCACGTACGACGTGGCCCGCGAGGCGGTGGCGAAGGCGGGGATCACCGTCCACGAGGACTTCGACGGGGAGTTCGCCGCGAAGGTCAGGACGGGCCCGTACGAGTGGTCCCGCATGGCGGGCATCCAGCTGGGCGGCCCCAGCAACCACTGAGCCCCCCGGGTTCCCCCCGGTCGTCGAGCCGCCGCGCCCCCTGGCACCCCAGGAGACGCGGCGGCTCCGTCATTCCCCGGCCGGTGGCCCGGCCCGTGCAGCCTGCGCGCAGCCGTGACGCCGGTGCCGCGCGGCACCGGCTTGTTCCCTCTGCGGGCAGTCGTGCCGCTAGGGGCGGCACGGGTGGGCGCAGGCCTCACGTGCGTACGTGACGGCTCGCTCCGCGGAACGTAAGCCCTCTGGGAAGGGGGCGGGTCGGGGGATGGCAGTGCTGTCCGCCTGGGGCCTGGCTTGTGCACGCCGCTGTGAGGTCATGTGCGTACGGCGCCGCCGGCTTGGGTGTGGTGGGGCGGA
>NZ_JACADT010000179.1:0-8048 GCF_013421635.1 Streptomyces sp. UH6
CAGGTTCCGCGGAGCGGACCGTCACGTACGCGACGTGGGCCTGCGCCCGCCCGGCGGGGTCAGCGGCCGGCGGACTTGTAGCCGCGCCCCCAGTTGAGGCCCCAGCCGTAGAGGCGGTCGAGTTCGGCCTGGAAGCCGTACACGTACCGCGCCTCGCGGCGGACGAAGATCTCGCCCTTGACGTTCTCCACCATGAACACCGCGCAGGACCGGGCCTGCGGCTGGCGCTCGTCGAGGTCGATCTCGATCACCGGGTCGGCGCCGGCGAAGAGCGTCACCGTGGCCTCGGTGCGGTCGAAGGCCGGCGTCTCGTCGTAGATGTAGGCGAAGACCAGCAGCCGCCGGATGTCGCCGCGGTGGTCGAGGTTGATGTGCATCGTCTCGCCCGACCCGGAGCCCGCCCGGTCGTCGCCGTCGAGCTTCACGTACGGCGGCTCGTTGATGGAGCCGTAGAGGCCGCCGAGCGGCTGGACGACGCCCTTGGAGCCGTCGGTCATCTCGTACAGGCAGCCCAGGTCGAGGTCGACGCGGACCATCGACTGGGTGTGCCCGACGATCTCCGGCGGCTTCAGCGCCCGCAGCGGGTGGCGCAGCAGGCTCTCCCGCATGCCGCCCCCGAGGTCGGAGGTCCGCATCCGCCAGGCCAGCTGGACCCGCAGGTTGCCGGTGTCGACGCCCTGCTTGGTCAGCGAGACCCGGCGCCTGCGGCTGGTCAGCCGGACCGGGCCGCCGCGGGACCCGCGGGTGTCGAACCCGGCGGCGTGCCAGGGCCGCAGCCCGTCGAAGAAGCCCGAGAACGCCGCGCGGCCCGGCCTGGCCCCCGGCTCCCTGGACCCCTGTTCCGTGGAAGCCATCCCCGTCCACACCCCTCGTACCTCGTCGCCCGCCGCCCCGCGCACACCGCGGGGCGGTCCCGAGGACTTCCGTCCTCGACGACCGCCCCGCCAAGAGCGTTCCCCTGCCGACGGGTGCGGTACACGCGGTGAGGGTCACACACGGGGTCGCACGTCGGCACGCGGGGGTCACACGCCGGAGGAGACCTCCGCCTTGCCGTCGGCGCCGCCCTCCGCGGCGAGCCGCTTGTTGCGGCGGACCGAGGACAGGAAGGACCAGCCGATCAGGAAGACGCCGATCAGGCCGGTGATGATCTCGTGGATCTCGTACTGGATGGTGACCAGCAGGATGACGGCCAGGGCGCCGATCGCGTAGTGGGCGCCGTGCTCCAGGTAGACGTAGTCGTCCAGGGTGCCCTGGCGGACCAGGTACACGGTGAGCGAACGGACGTACATCGCGCCGATGCCGAGGCCCAGCGCCATCATGATGATGTCGTTGGTGATCGCGAAGGCGCCGATGACGCCGTCGAAGGAGAACGACGCGTCGAGGACCTCGAGGTAGAGGAACATGAAGAAGGCGGCCTTGCCGACCAGCATCACCGCGGACCGCGGCTTGCCCTCCGCGACGGCCTTCTCCTCCGCCTCGTGCTCGCGTTCCTCCTCCTCCTCGAGCTTGTCCTCGAAGAAACCGGAGAGACCGCCGACCACCAGGTAGGTGATCAGGCCGGCGATGCCGGAGAGCATCACCGTCCCGGACTTGTCCATGTGGCCGCTGTGCGTGTGGGCGTGCGTCGCGACGGTCATCGCCGCGACCAGCAGGACGATCAGGGCGATGCAGACCGACAGCATGTCGATCTTGCCGAGCTTGGCGAGCGGGCGCTCCAGCCAGGCCAGCCACTTGATGTCCCGGTCCTCGAAGATGAAGTCGAGGAAGATCATCAGCAGGAACATACCGCCGAACGCGGCGATCGCCGGGTGGGCGTCCGTCACGTACTGCTCGTAGAGCTCCTTGTTGTTCAGCGCCAGGTCGACCGCTTCGATCGGGTTGAGCTGGGCGCTGACGGCGACGATGACGACGGGGAAGACCAGCCGCATGCCGAAGACGGCGATCAGGATGCCGATGGTCAGGAAGATGCGCTGCCAGAACGGGCTCATCTTCTTCAGGATTCCGGCGTTGACCACCGCGTTGTCGAACGACAGCGAGATCTCGAGGACCGACAGGATGGCGACGACGCCGAAGGCCGTCCATCCCCCGTAGATGATCGCGACGACCAGGCCGAGCGCGGTGACCGCGAACGACCAGCCGAAGGTTTTGAGTACCACTGGCTACCCCATCATGTGGCGGGGGACCGCCCCGCACCCGGCTTTACTCTTCGTTGACCCGAAGTCTAGGGTCGTGTCGCGTCCCTGTGACGCCCGGGGCTCAGGAGACGTCGACCCCGTGGTCGAGCGCGATGCCGCGCAGACCGGACGCGTACCCCTGGCCGACCGCGCGGAACTTCCACTCCCCCTGGTACCGGTAGAGCTCGCCGAAGATCATCGCGGTCTCGGTGGAGGCGTCCTCGGAGAGGTCGTAGCGGGCCAGTTCCATGCCGTCGGCGTCGTTGACCACGCGGATGAAGGCGTTGGCGACCTGGCCGAAGCTCTGGCCGCGCAGGTCGGCGTCGTGGATGGAGACCGGGAAGACGATCCGCTCGCACCGCGCGGGCACCTGGGGGAGGTCCACGACGATCGACTCGTCGTCGCCGTCCCCCTCGCCGGTGAGGTTGTCGCCGGTGTGGGTCACCGAGCCGTCGGGGCTGGTGAGCTGGTTGTAGAAGACGAACCAGTCGTCCCCGAGGATGCGGCCGCCGGGCCCGCAGATCAGGGCGCTGGCGTCGAGGTCGAAGGGCGCTCCGGTGGTGGAGCGCGCGTCCCAGCCGAGCCCGACCGTCACCTTGGTGAGGTTGGGGGCGGCCTTGGAGAGGGAGACGTTGCCTCCCTTGGCGAGCGTGACACCCATGAACGGATCCTCCCCTGAAGTCTGCGGAAGCGACGGCGCCCGTCAGGGGCGGCGTCTGCGGAATTCGACGGCGCGCCGTACGACGGCCGGCACCCCGGTGCCGACCGTGCCCCGGGCCCCGGACCGGCGCGCCGCGGGCGCGGCCGCCGGTCCGGGGCCCGGAGCGGTGTGCCCTGGGCGGGTGGACGTCAGACGTTGACGCCGAAGTCCTGGGCGATGCCGCGCAGGCCGGAGGCGTAACCCTGGCCCACGGCGCGGAACTTCCACTCGGCGCCGTGGCGGTAGAGCTCGCCGAAGACCATGGCGGTCTCCGTGGAGGCGTCCTCGGAGAGGTCGTAGCGGGCGATCTCGGCGCCGCCCGCCTGGTTCACCACGCGGATGAACGCGTTGCGGACCTGGCCGAAGGACTGCTGGCGCGCCTCGGCCTCGTAGATCGAGACCGGGAAGACGATCCGGTCCACGTCGGCCGGGACCGTCGCCAGGCTGACGCTGATCGCCTCGTCGTCGCCCTCGCCCTCACCCGTGCGGTTGTCGCCGGTGTGCTCGACGGAGCCGTCCGGGCTCTTGAGGTTGTTAAAGAACACGAAGTGCGCGTCGCTGGCCACCTTGCCGGCCGCGTTGAGCAGCAGGGCGCTGGCGTCCAGGTCGAAGTCGGTGCCGGTGGTCGTGCGGACGTCCCAGCCGAGGCCGACGATGACGGCCGTCAGGCCGGGCGCCTCCTTGCTCAGCGAAACGTTGCCGCCCTTGCTGAGGCTGACTCCCACGAGTCCTCCCTTTACTGTCCGGGGGCGGGGAGCCCCTTGGTACGTCGTAACAGGTCAACGACCGATCGTAGTGACCGGTTCCCGCCCGGGGGGCGGAGAACCCGGCAGAAACAGCCGGATCACATGCTCTCGAGCGCCTTCACGTAGTCGTTCAGGTCCCGCGCGTCGGGAAGGGCGTTGACGACGGTCCAGCGGACCACGCCCTCCTTGTCGATGATGAAGGTGCCCCGCACGGCGCAGCCCTTCTCCTCGTCGAAGACGCCGTAGGCGCGCGACACGTTCCCGTGCGGCCAGAAGTCGGAGAGCAGGGGGTACTCGAAGCCCTCCTGCTCGGCGTAGACCCGCAGGGTGTGGATGGAGTCCGCCGACACGGCGAGCACCTGGGTGTCGTCGTTGACGAAGGACGGCAGGTTGTCCCGGATGTCGCAGAGCTCGCCCGTGCAGACGCCGGTGAAGGCGAAGGGGTAGAAGAGGAGCACCACGTTCTTCGCGCCCCGGTGGTCGGAGAGCCTGACCGTGCGGCCGTGATTGTCCTTCAGCTCGAAGTCCGGGGCCTCGCTGCCGACCTCGATCGCCATCGTCTCGTGTTCCCTTCGGTGGCTGCACAACTGGGCGGATCACACCCTACGCGGCCTGCGGAAACCGCGGGAAAACGCCGTGGGGGGACGGACGGGCCGCACGGCCCGTCCGTCCCCCCGCGGTCGGGGTCGTCCTCCTCGGGGAGGCACGTCACCGCTTGGTCTTGGCGCCCTTCGGCGTCAGCAGGCGGCTGCCGCTCCAGTCCTTGCCCACGCTGACGCTCTTGGTCGCGGAAAGCCCCGCGGTCGTCGCGGCTTCGGCGATCTCGCTCGGCTCGACATAGCCGTCACGGCCCGTCTTGGGCGTGAGGAGCAGGATCGAGCCGCCTTCCTCGATGTACGTGGTGGCGTCCACCAGCGCATCGGTCAGGTCGCCGTCGTCGTCGCGGAACCACAGCACCACGGCATCGGCCACGTCGTCGTATTCCTCGTCGACCAGCTCGCTGCCGATGACTTCCTCGATGGCCTCGCGAAGCTCCTGATCGACGTCGTCGTCGTAGCCGATCTCCTGGACCACCTGCTCGGGCTGGAACCCCAGCCTGGCGGCAGGGTTCGTCCGCTCCTCCGCGTGGTCCGCGGTCGCGCTCACGGGTTGCCTCCTGATCATGTTGCGAATTGTGTCTCCTCCGGCTCGCCCAGGAGGCTGCCGGGGGAAGGGTTCGAGCCACGCGCGTGCGCGAAGCATTGGCCGTAGTCCACACGGGCGGGACCGATCGCGCAAGTACCCGGCCGTCGAGACCGCCGAAACGGTGACGTTCCCGGCGGCGCGGTGGCAAGTTCCGGATGCCGATCCCGGCCCCGGGTGACGCAGGCCACACTATTCTGTCCTCTTTGCCGCTTTCGGCGGACACCATGCGTGCGACATGCGAATTGTTTTGCGAAACCTGTCGGGAGTGAGCGTATTCGCTTTCGGTGACCCGCGCGTCACGGGGGTCGGCCGCCGGCCGTCCGCCCGCCCGGGCCCGCGGGAGGTGAGGTTCACGATCAGCGGGTACACCATGGGAGAAACCCACTGAGAACGACAGGACTCCCTGCGAGAGCGAAGGAACGCCGTGGCTTCCGGACCCGGACCAGATCGCGCCCCGATCATCATCGGCGGCCTGCCCAGCCAGGTCCCCGACTTCGACCCCGAGGAGACCCGGGAGTGGCTCGACTCCCTCGACGCCGCGATCGACGAGCGGGGCCGCGACCGGGCGCGCTACCTGATGCTGCGCATGATCGAGCGGGCCCGCGAGAAGCGCGTGGCCGTGCCCGAGATGCGCAGCACGGACTACGTCAACACGATCGCCACCAAGGCCGAGCCGTTCTTCCCGGGCAACGAGGAGATCGAACGCAAGATCCTCAACGCGACCCGCTGGAACGCCGCGGTGATGGTCTCCCGCGCGCAGCGGCCGGGGGTCGGCGTGGGCGGCCACATCGCCACCTTCGCCTCCTCCGCCTCGCTGTACGACGTGGGCTTCAACCACTTCTTCCGGGGCAAGGACGGCGGTGACGGCGGCGACCAGATCTTCTTCCAGGGCCACGCCTCCCCCGGCATCTACGCCCGCGCCTTCCTGCTGGACCGGCTCTCCGAGGCGCAGCTGAACGGCTTCCGCCAGGAGAAGTCGAAGGCGCCCGACTGCCTGTCCTCGTACCCGCACCCGCGCTCCATGCCGGACTTCTGGGAGTTCCCGACGGTCTCCATGGGCCTGGGTCCGCTGGGAGCGATCTACCAGGCGCGGATGAACCGCTACATGGAGGCGCGCGGCATCGCGGACACCTCGCGCTCCCACGTCTGGGCGTTCCTCGGCGACGGCGAGATGGACGAGCCGGAGTCGCTGGGCCAGCTCTCCCTGGCCGCCCGTGAGGGGCTGGACAACCTGACCTTCGTGGTCAACTGCAACCTGCAGCGGCTGGACGGGCCGGTGCGCGGCAACGGGAAGATCATCCAGGAGCTGGAGTCGGTCTTCCGGGGCGCCGGCTGGAACGTGATCAAGCTGATCTGGGACCGCAGCTGGGACCCGCTGCTGGCCCAGGACCGCGACGGCGTCCTCGTGGACAAGATGAACCGGACGCCCGACGGCCAGTTCCAGACCTACGCCACCGAGTCCGGCGCCTACATCCGCGACCACTTCTTCGGCGGCGACCACCGGCTGCGCGCCATGGTCGAGAACATGACCGACGACCAGATCCTCCACCTCGGCCGCGGCGGCCACGACCACCGGAAGATCTTCGCGGCCTACTCGGCGGCGCTGGCGCACAAGGGCCAGCCGACGGTCGTCCTGGCCAAGACGATCAAGGGCTGGACGCTGGGGCCCAACTTCGAGGGCCGCAACGCCACGCACCAGATGAAGAAGCTGACGGTCGACGACCTCAAGCGCTTCCGCGACCGGCTGCACCTGCCGATCGCCGACAAGGAGCTGGAGGACCCCTACGAGGCCCCGTACTTCCACCCGGGCAAGGACTCCGAGGAGATCCAGTACATGCACGACCGGCGCCGCGCGCTGGACGGGTACGTGCCCACCCGGGTGCTGCGCTCCAAGCCGTTGACGCTGCCGGGCGACCAGGCGTACGCGGCGGTGAAGAAGGGCTCCGGCAAGCAGACCATCGCCACCACCATGGCGTTCGTGCGGCTGCTGAAGGACCTGATGCGGGACAAGGAGATCGGCAGGCGGTTCGTGCTGATCGCGCCGGACGAGTACCGCACGTTCGGCATGGACTCGTTCTTCCCGAGCGCCAAGATCTACAACCCGATGGGCCAGCAGTACGAGTCCGTCGACCGCGACCTGCTGCTCGCCTACAAGGAGTCACCGACCGGCCAGCTGCTGCACGACGGCATCTCCGAGGCCGGCTGCACCGCCTCGCTGATCGCCGCGGGTTCGGCCCACGCCACCCACGGCGAGCCGTTGATCCCGGTGTACGTCTTCTACTCGATGTTCGGGTTCCAGCGCACCGGTGACCAGTTCTGGCAGATGGCCGACCAGATGGCGCGCGGTTTCGTACTGGGCGCGACCGCGGGGCGCACCACGCTGACCGGTGAGGGGCTCCAGCACGCGGACGGCCACTCCCAGCTGCTGGCCTCGACCAACCCGGCGTGCGTGGCCTACGACCCGGCGTTCGGGTTCGAGATCGCGCACATCGTGCGGGACGGGCTGCGCCGGATGTACGGCTCCTCGCCGGAGCATCCGCACGGCGAGGACGTCTTCTACTACCTGACCGTGTACAACGAGCCGATCGTGCACCCGGCCGAGCCGGAGGACGTGGACGTCGAGGGCATCCTCAAGGGCATCCACCGGTACGCGCCCGGCACCTCGGGCTCGATCCCCGCCCAGATCATGGCCTCGGGGGTGGGACTGCCCTGGGCGCTGGAGGCGCAGCGGATCCTCGCCGAGGACTGGGACGTGCGGGCCGACGTCTGGTCGGCGACCTCCTGGAACGAGCTGCGGCGTGAGGCGGTCGCGGTGGAGGAGCACAACCTGCTGCACCCGGAGGAGGAGCCGCGGGTGCCGTGGGTGACCCGGAAACTGTCGGGCGCCGAGGGGCCGTTCGTGGCGGTCTCCGACTGGATGCGGTCGGTGCCGGACCAGATCGCCCGCTGGGTGCCGGGGCCGTACACCTCCCTGGGCGCCGACGGCTTCGGCTTCGCCGACACCCGCGGGGCGGCGCGGCGGTTCTTCCACATCGACGCGCAGTCGGTGGTGGTGGCGGTGCTGGCCGAGCTGGCCAAGACGGGGAAGGTGGACCGCGGGGTGCTCAAGCAGGCGATCGACCGCTACCGGATCCTCGACGTCGCCGCGGCCGATCCCGGCACGATGGGCGGCGACGCCTGACCGCCGACGCCTGACCCTCGACGCCGGGCCCTTGAGGCCGGGCCCTCCCCGTCTCGTGGCCC
>NZ_JACADT010000018.1:0-24065 GCF_013421635.1 Streptomyces sp. UH6
TCCTGTCGGGCGAGGTCGCGGGCGGTCGTCGCGGTGCGCGCGAGCCGGGCGGCGAAGGGCAGGGGGTCGAGCGCGGAGAGCAGCCGGTCGGCGGGGGTGGGCATGGGGGTGATTCTTTCCGGGCCGTGGCGGTGGGCCGCAAGGGATTTCGATTCCGATGGGCGAACCCGGGAACCGGACAAGGGGTGCAAAGCGTTCTGGGGGCAGGCGGTCCACGCGAGGGACGAGGGACGGGGGATCCATGGCAGCCATCGGTGGCGGTGCGGGCGCGAGCCCCGGTGCGGCGGTGTCGCGCGGGGACCGGGCGCGGCTGGCCGTCAAGCTGGTGGTGGGCTGGGTCGCCCTGTTGTGGCTCCTGGAGATCGCCGACGTCCTGCTGGGCAACGCCCTCGACCGCTTCGGCGTCGTTCCCCGCGTCCCCGCCGAGCTGGCGGACGTCGTCCCCGCCTCGTTCATCCACTTCGGCTTCGCCCACGTGGCGGCCAACACCGTGCCGCTGCTGGTACTGGGCTTCCTGGCCGCGCTCGGGGGGATACGGCGGTTCCTCGCGGTGGTCGCGCTGATCGTGGTCGCCGACGGGCTGGGCGTGTGGCTGATATCCCCGTCGGGGGTGAACACGGCGGGCGTCTCCGGCGTGATCTTCGGCCTCTTCGGGTTCCTGCTGGTCGCCGGGTTCGTCGAGCGGCGGCCGCTGGGCGTGCTGGTCGCGGTGCTGATCACCGCGGTGTGGGGCAGCTCGATCCTGGCGGGCCTGGCCCCCACGCAGACGGGCGTCAGCTGGCAGGGCCACCTGATCGGCCTGCTCTCCGGCGTGGCCGCCGCATTCCTCCTGGCCCGACGCGGCCGCGCCGCCCAGTAGCGCTTCGTCACCTGGCGAGGTCCTGCGGGCCCCACCGGTCGTGTGCCCTGCTCAGCTCTGCGGGCTCAGTCCCGCCACGGCCAACCCGAACAGCCGGTCCGCGCGGGCGGCGGAGTCGGGGTGGTGCTCCGTGGCGAGGACGATGCCGATGACCAGCGTGATCAGGTCGGCGACAGTGACTCCGGCGGCCACCGCGCCATCCCGCACGGCGCGACGCAGCAGAGGGTCCGCCGCCTCTTCCAGCGCCGCCGAGCAGGAGTTCTCGTCCACCGGGCCGTCGTACGCCAGCGCCGCGGCGAGCCCACGGGCGGAGACGGAGTAGGTGACGACGTCACTCAGCCAGGTCAGGAGCGCGGTACGGCTGTCGGCCTCGCCGGCCAGGTCGTGCGCGCGGACGCACAAGGCCTCGATCCGTTGGCGGGATACCGCCTCCAGCAGGGCACGGCGCGTGGGGAAGTGGCGGCGCACGGTCGCCGAGCCCACCCCCGCGGTGCGGGCGATCTGTTCCAGGGAGGCGTCGGCCCCATGGGCGGCGACCTCCTCCTCGGCCACGGCGAGGATGCGCGCGTAGTTGCGCCGGGCGTCCGCACGCTGACGTTCGGGCACGGTGTCACCTCCGGGATTGCTAAGTGGCGGGGCCCGCCGTATCGTACCCGAGCATAAACGGCGGACCCCGCCGTTTAACGGACGAGCGTCCTGAGGAGCATCCATGTCCGAAGACTCCGCACCTGTCCTGGTCACCGGCGCCACCGGCAGGCAGGGCGGTGCCACCGCCCGCGCACTGCTCGCCGCGGGGGTGCCCGTCCGCGCCCTTGTGCGCGACCCTGCCACCGACCGGGCGAAGGCCGTCGAGACACTCGGCGCGGAACTGGTCACCGGCGACCTTCACGACCTCGATTCCGTGATCCGGGCCGCCAGGGGCGTCCGCGCCGTCTTCTCGGTGCAGATGCCCGCCATCACACCGGAGGGCTTCGATTTCGACGGAGAGGTGGCACAGGGCGTCAACCTCGTCGAGGGCGCGAAGGCCGCCGGAGTGCCGCAGTTCGTGTACACGTCCGCCTCCGGCGTCGGCCGACACACCGGGACTCCGGGCTGGGCCGAAGGCCGCTGGGCTTCGCTGGAGCCTTCCCTGGGCGCCAAGAGCACGATCCAGGACCGGGTCCGGGCGGCCGGCTTCCCCCACTGGACGCTTCTCAAGCCGGGTTTCTTCATGGAGAACTTCCTCCCCTCCATGGCGTTCCTGTTCCCGCGCGGCATCGAGGGCGGCCTGGTCAGCGTCCTGCGCCCCGAGACCCGGCTGTCCCTGGTCACGGTGGACGACATCGGCGGGGCCGCCGCTGCGGCCGTCGCCGCTCCGGAACGGTTCCACGGGGTCGAGCTGGAGCTGGCGAGCGACTACCTGTCGATGACGGAGATCGCCGAGGTCCTCTCCCGCGCCGTGGGCACGCGCCTGTCCGCACCGGACATGACCGAGGAGGAAGCCCTCGCCGCCGGAATGCCGGCGATGGGAGCCGGCCACGAGTGGCTGAACGTGGCCGGCCAGCCGGGCCGCCCGCAGTACGCCAGGGACCTCGGCATCCCGCTCACCAGCTTCGCGGAATGGGCGCGGAGGCACATGCGGCCCACGGCCTGAGAGGGCACCGCGTCCCGTCCGGTCCGCCGGGAGGGCCTGCCCCTCCCGGGCCGGACCTGACGTCCCCGTCCCCGCACCAGCCCGAGGACGGGGCCATGGACGGGGACGCGGAGAGCGACGGGGCCAGGGACGGGGACGTGGACCAGGGACGGGACCGGCAACCGCCCGGTGTCCACCTCGGGACCGCCCGGCGAGGTGCGGCCCGGGACGGTCACGGGCGAGGTCCGCCCGGGACGGTCACCGCGGCCTGCCCGAGGTGTCCCCTCCCGGTGGCGGGCGCACCGCGGGTCACACGGTCAGGCCGCGGACCACCAGGTCGACCAGGGCGAAGAGGAACAGGGCGATGCCGATGAAGCCGTTGACGCTGAAGAACGCCCGGTTGAGGCGGGACAGGTCGTGCGGCCGCACGATCGTGTGCTCGTAGACGAACGCGCCGGCCACGACCAGCAGGCCCAGCCAGAAGAACAGTCCCGCCCCGGTGAGCAGGCCGAACCAGGCGAAGAGCGCCGTCGTCACCACGTGGCAGCCCCGCGCGCCCCAGATCGCCGCCGGGATCCCGAAGCGCGCCGGCACCGACTTCACGCCGACCGCGCGGTCAGTCTCCACGTCCTGGCAGGCGTAGATCAGGTCGAACCCGCCGATCCAGATGCCCACGGCGAGGCCGAGGACGACCGCCTCCCAGGACCACTCCCCCGTGACGGCCAGCCAGCCGCCCAGCGGCCCGATGGCCTGGGCGAGCCCCAGGATGGCCTGCGGGAAGTTCGTGAACCGCTTGCCGTACGGGTAGACCACCATCGGCACCGCGGCGACCGGCCCCAGCATCAGGCACAGCGGGTTGAGCAGCGCCGCCGCCACGAGGAAGACGGCGAGCGCGACCACCGCCCCGGTCCACGCCGTCCGCACGGACACCGCTCCGGTGACCAGCTCCCGCTGGGCGGTGCGCGGGTTGCGGGCGTCGATCTCCCGGTCGATGATCCGGTTCGCCGCCATCGCGAAGGTCCGCATCGCGACCATCGCCACCGTCACCAGCAGCAGGTCCACCCAGTGCACCGACCGGTCCACGGTGAACATCGCGGTGAGCGCGGCGATGTAGGCGAAGGGCAGCGCGAAGACCGAGTGCTCGATCATCACCAGGCGCAGGAAGGCCCGCACCCGCCCCGGCCGGGGCTCCGCCGGGACGGACCCGGCGGCTGTGTCAGCGGCGGCGGTCAATGCCGTACTCCTTCCATCGGCGGTCGACCTTCGCCGCCGTCTCCGGGTCGGACAGGACCATCTCGGGCCAGCCGCCGTCCCGGGTGTAGCCCTCCTCGGGCCACTTCGCGGTCGCGTCGATGCCCGCCTTGCCGCCCCAGAACTGCTGGTAGGAGGCGTGGTCCAGGTGGTCGACGGGGCCCTCGACGACCGTCAGGTCGCGCGAGTAGTCGGTGTTGCCGAGCGCGCGCCAGGCGACCTCGTGCAGGTCGTGCACGTCGCAGTCGGAGTCGACCACGACGATCAGCTTGGTCAGCGACATCATGTGCGCGCCCCAGATGGCGTGCATGACCTTCTGCGCGTGCTTCGGGTACTTCTTGTCGATCGAGATGATCGCGCAGTTGTGGAAGCCGCCCGCCTCGGGCAGGTGGTAGTCCACGATGTCCGGCACGATGATCTTGAGCAGCGGCAGGAAGAACCGCTCGGTGGCCCGCCCCAACGGCCCGTCCTCGGTCGGCGGCCGGCCGACCACGATGGACTGGAGCAGCGGCTTCCTGCGCATGGTGACGCAGTCGATGGTCAGCGCGGGGAACGGTTCCTGCGGCGTGTAGAAGCCGGTGTGGTCGCCGAACGGCCCCTCGGGGAGCATCTCGCCCGGCTCGAGCCAGCCCTCGAGGACCACCTCGGCGTTGGCCGGCACCTGGAGCGGCACGGTCTTGCAGTCGACCATCTCGATCCGCCGGCCGGCGACGAACCCGGCGAACAGGTACTCGTCGATGCCGCCCGGCAGCGGCGCGGTCGCCGCGTAGGTGACGGAGGGCGGACAGCCGAAGGCGATGGCCACCGGCAGCCGTTCGCCGCGTCGGGCGGCCACCTGGTAGTGGTTGCGGCTGTCCTTGTGGATCTGCCAGTGCATGCCGATGGTGCGCTTGTCGTGGCGCTGCAGGCGGTAGAGACCGAGGTTGCGGACGCCGGTCTCGGGGTCCTTGGTGTGGGTCAGGCCGAGGTTGAAGAAGGCGCCGCCGTCCTGCGGCCAGGTGAAGAGCGCGGGCAGCTGCTCCAGGTCGACGTCGTCGCCGGTGAGCACGACCTCCTGCACGGGGCCGTCCTTCACCTTCTTCGGCGGCACGTGCGTCATGGTGCCCAGCTTGCCGAAGGCCTCCCGCACGCCCACGAACCCGTGCGGCAGTTCGGGCTTGAGCAGCCCGCCGATGGTCTCGCCGATCTCCTCGTACGACTTCAGGCCGAGCGCCTTCAGCAGGCGGCGGTCGGTGCCGAAGACGTTCATCGCCAGCGGCATCGCGGAGCCGCGGACGTTCTCGAAGAGGAGGGCCGGGCCGCCTGACTTCTGGACCCGGTCGACGATCTCCCCGACTTCCAGGTGGGGGTCGACCTCGGCCGTCACCCGCTTCAGGTCTCCGTCGCGCTCCAGGGCCCGCAGGAAGGAGCGAAGATCGTCGTAAGCCATGCCCCCCAGTATCGCCGAGGGCCCTTCGGGCACCGCGTCCGCCCCTCGGACGAAGCACCCGCCCAGCCGCTACCCTGGGTGACGTCCGGGTCGGCTGCCGCCGTCCCGCCCGTCGTTCGCTGGGGGTACGCCCGTCATGTTGAGGATCCTGCCGCTGCTCCTGGTGCTGGCCCTGACCATCTACGCCTTCATCGACTGCCTGAACACCCCCGAGGAAGACGTCCGGGTCCTGCCCAAGCCGGTCTGGGCGCTGGTGATCCTGCTGCTGGGCACGGCCCTGATCGGCCCGGTGGCCTGGCTGATCGCCGGCAAGGTCCGCCACGGCGCGGGCGGTGGCGTTGGCGCGGAGGACGGCTCGCCGCGGCCGCGCGGCGGACAGCGCCGGCAGCGGTTCGTGGCTCCCGACGACAACCCGGACTTCCTCAAGTCGCTGGGCGACGAGACGCGCAGGAAGCGTGAGGAGCCGCGGGAGACGGACGACTCCGGCAAGCAGCCGCCGCGCGACGACAAGCGCGAGCGGGACGAGGACAAGGACACCCCGGAGAGCTGACGCCCCGCGGAGCCGGCACCACGGAGAGCCGGCGGCCCGCCGCGGGAGCCGCCGGTGGGAGCTGTCGTGCGCAGCCGCTAGTCTGCCGGTCCTCACCGTTCGAACAACGCGTCGCGTCCAGGGGGGACCTTCGACATGCTCCGGATCCTGCCGTTCCTGCTGGTGCTGGCCCTGTGGATATACGCCTTCATCGACTGCCTCAACACCCCCGAGGAGAAGGTCCGCGGCCTGCCCAAGGTGGTGTGGGTGCTGATCATCCTGTTCCTCGGCGAGGTGCTGGTCGGCCCCATCGCCTGGCTGGTGGCCGGCAAGGTCCGTGACGGCGCCACCGCCCACCGCGGCTCCACGCCCTCGGAGTGGCACCGCAACCACCGCACCACCGCACCCACCGCCCCGGACAACGACCCGGCGTTCCTCGCGCGGCTGGCCGAGGAGAACAAGCGGGACGAGGCCCTGCTGAAGGACTGGGAGGCCGACCTGCGCCGCCGCGAGGAGGAACTGCGCCGCCAGGAGCGCGACGGGCGCGACGGGCGCGACGGCCAGGACCGCGGGAACGGCTGACCCCGTGTCCGGAGCGCTCGAACTGCGGCTGCTGGCGACCTTCGAGAAGGTCGCCACCCGGCTCAGCTTCACCCGCGCCGCGGCCGACCTGGCGTACGCGCAGTCCACGGTGACCGCGCAGATCCGGGCCCTCGAACAGGACCTGGGAGTCGAGCTGTTCGACCGGCTCGGCAACCGCATCCGGCTCACCGCGGCCGGGGAGCGGCTGCTCCCCTACGCCCGCCGCCTCCTGGACCTCGCCGACGAGGCCCGTGCCGCCGCCGTCGCGCCGGGCGAGCCCTCGGGGCACCTCACCGTGGGCACCATCGAATCGCTCACGTCCTACCGGCTGCCCCCGCTGTTCGAGCTGTTCCACCACCGCTACCCGAAGGTCCGGCTCTCGCTGCGCACCACCATCGGCGACGAGACCATCGACGCGCTGCGGCGCGGCGTCTACGACCTCGGCTTCCTGATGGAAGCCGGTACCGAGCACGCCGGGCTGGAGACGGTGGTGCTGCTGCCGGAGCCGCTGGCCCTGGTCGCCGCCCCGGGGAACCCGCTGGCCGGGCGGCCCGTGGCCACCGCCGAACTGTGCCGGGCCACGCTCCTGGCGGTCGAGTCGGGCTGCGCCTTCCGCGACCGGTTCGAGGCCGAGCTGACCGCCGCCACCGGGGGCGAGCCGGTGTCCTTCCGCGAGTTCGGCACCGTGGAGGCCACCAAACGCGCCGCGGCGACCGGCCTGGGGATCACCCTGCTCCCCGAGGTCACGGTCGCCGACGCGCTGGCCGCCGGGACGCTTCAGCGCCTCGACTGGCGGCCGTCGTTCACTCTCCACTCGCAACTGGCGTGGCGGGCCGGGAAGCAGCTGACTCCCGCCGCGCGTCTGTTCGTGGAGCGGACCCGGCAACTGCTGCGGGAGCAGCGGGCTTCGCCGCCGCCGGCTTCCGCAGCGTGACCTTGAGGCTGGCCCACACGATCAGCGGCAGGCCGAGCGCCTGCACCCACCCCATGAGGTGCCCGTACACCGCCCAGTCGGCGAGCATCGCCACCGCCGGGTAGACGAAGGCCAGCACCGCGATCTTCGCGGTGGGCAGCTCGGCGTAGGCGGCGTACATCAGCACGTACATCACACCGGTGTGGAAGACGCCGAGCCCCACCAGCCAGCCCCACGCGCCGGCTCCCGCACCGGACATCGCGCCGAGGTCGGCGAAGGGCAGCAGCAGCGGGATGCCGACGACGACCTGGACCAGGGCGATCAGATGCGGACGCACGCCGCGCACCCGCTTGACCACCAGGGTGGCGAGTCCGTAGAGCACGGCGGCGCCCAGCGCCTGGCCGATGCCGAGCAGGTAGTCGCCGTCGCCCGAGACCAGGTCCTCCGGCCGCACGCCCGACACCAGCACCAGGCCCACGAAGGCGAGGCCCACCCAGCCGAGGGTGGCGGCGGTCAGCCGCTCCCGGAAGAGCAGGGCGCCGAACACCACCACGAAGAACGGCTGCATGTGGTAGACGACGGACGCCACCGAGATGGAGGTGTTGCCGTACGACTCGAAGAGCAGGATCCAGTTCCCGACGATGAACAGCCCCGCCAGGACGGTCAGTGCCAGGCTCCGCCGGGTGAACCCGTGTCCGCGGAACCAGCCGCGGGCGGCGACGTAGGCGCCGAGGGCCAGCGCGCCGAACAGGACCCGGAAGAAAACCACGTTGAGCGAGGAGGCCCCCGACTCGACCACGAACACGCCGATCGTCCCGGACAGCACCATGGCCGCCGTGAGCTGGGCGATTCCCTTGCCTTCGTTCGTCCTCGCGTTTGTCATGCCACAGACGCTACGGTCCGCCCTCCGACGGGGGCCACGCCCGAGTGCGGCGTGCTCCCGATGGGGCCATCGGCCCTGCCGATGACCCCAGGTCACAGGGGTCGGAGCGACCGCTAGCGGAGGCGGGAGGAGGAGAGGATCGAGAAGAGGTGCGCCGGGACCATCACCCAGGTCACGGCCGCCAGGACCACCAGGGCTGTCCGCGTGGCGTCCAGCGAACCGAGGGCGACGTCGACCACGGCGGTGGCCAGCAGGACCAGGGACGCCTCGATGCCGTTGGTGAGCCGGTGGATCTTGAACGCGGCGGCGACCCGGCGCAGCGTGGCCACGCCCTCGGAGCGCGGGCGGGTCGACTCGTCGTCCGCCACGGTCAGTCCGCGCCGGGCGCGGGCGACGTCCACCAGGTCGGTGGAGGCCTTGAGCAGGACCACGCCCATCGCGGTGAACAGGCCCAGCGAGACCCATCCGTCGAAGCCGCCGCCCTCGCCCCAGCCCGCGGCCCGGAATCCGGCGCCGGCCAGCAGCGCGGCGTCGGCGAGGTAGGCGCCGAGGCGGTCGACGTAGATGCCGGCCGCGCTGTTCTGCCCCTTCCAGCGGGCCACCTCGCCGTCGACGCAGTCGAACAGCAGGAAGAGCTGGAAGAGCACGGCGGCCAGCACCGGGCCGGTGAGCCCGGGGATCAGCAGCGCCGCGCCCGCGGCGACACCGCAGACGACCATCGTCCAGGTCAGCGCGTCCGGGGTGACCGGCGTCCGCACCAGCTGACGCGTCACGCGCAGGGATATCCGCCGCATGTACAGCCGGCCGGCCCAGTGCTCGCCGTTGCGGCTGGCCAGCTTGGCCTGCGGCTGGCAGACCTCCCGCAGCTCCTCCAGGACCGGGGCAGCAGCCACCATGTTCACTTGTTCCTTCCACCGACGGGCTGAGTGACGGCCAGGGTAAGGGAGGCTCCGGACGGGCCCGGAGCCGCCCCCTCTGCCCGAGGCGTCACTCCACGCCGGCGTAGGAGTGCTTGCTGCCCGAGACGAAGATGTTGACGCCGTAGTAGTTGAACAGCCAGCAGCCGAAGGCGAGCAGCGCCAGGTAGGCGGCCTTGCGGCCCTTCCAGCCGGCGGTGGCGCGGGCGTGCAGGTAGCAGGCGTAGGCGATCCAGGTGATGAACGACCAGGTCTCCTTGGGGTCCCAGCCCCAGTAGCGGCCCCAGGCGTCGCCCGCCCAGATGGCGCCCGCGATGATCGTGAACGTCCACAGCGGGAAGACCGCCGCGTTGACCCGGTAGGCGAACTTGTCCAGCGAGTTCGCGGCGGGCAGCCGCTCCATGACCGAGGTGGCGAACCGGCCCGGCGTGCCGCCGGTGGCCAGCTTGTTCTCGTAGGAGTCGCGGAACAGGTAGAGGATCGTGGAGACCGCCGCCACGTAGAACACCGCGCCGCAGAGGATGGCGGTGGAGACGTGGATGTACAGCCAGTAGGAGTGGAGCGCGGGTACGAGCTGGTCGCTGTCGGTGTAGAGCCACGTCACGGCGACGCCGAGGTCCAGCAGGACCGCGGTGATCAGCGGCAGGCCCATCCAGCGGACGTTGCGCCGGAAGGCCAGCAGCGCCAGGTACACGCCGACGGCCACCGTGGTGAAGGTGATGTTGAACTCGTACATGTTGCCCCACGGCGCCCGCTGCACCGACAGCGCGCGGGTCAGCACGCCGCCGAAGGAGAGCAGGAAGCCGAGGACGGTGAGCGAGACCGCGATCCGCCCGTACAGGTCGCCCTGCTCGTCGCCGCCGTGGGCGCCGGGGCCGTCCGGGACGTCGGCGCGGGAGGTGCCCGAGGAGCGGACGACGACCTCGGGGCGCTCCAGCACCGTGGTGCCGCCGGCCTTCTTCACCGTCACCGCGGGTGCGGCGGCGGCCGGCTTCGCCGCGTCGTCCTTGCCGGACGTCAGCGCGGCGGCCGTGCGGGCCACCTTGCTGCGGCTGCCGAAGGTCCACTCGGCGATGTAGGCGAAGAAGGCCAGGGTGTAGACGGCCATCGCGGAGTAGATCAGCACGTTGCTGATCTGCGCGAGACTCTCGTTGGTCGTGGCGGCGAGCGTCGTCACTTGTCAGCCCCTTCAGGGGAAGGTACGGGGGAATCTGCGGGGTCGGAGTCGGGATCCTCGGGGTCCGGGCCGTCCAGGTCCGGGCCGTCCAGGTCCGGGCCGTCGGCGTCAGGGTCCGAGCCGTCGGCGTCGGGGCCCGGTTCTGCGTCGGGCGCGGTCGGGGCCCGGTCGTGGACGAGGCCGACCAGCTCGCCCAGCTCCTGCGGGAGCCGCGCGGACTCGCTGCGGCCCAGCCCGGCCATCTCGACGACGGTCACCCCGTCGTCACCGGCCTTCGCGCGCACCCAGACACGGCGGCGCTGGATGAACAGGGAGCCGGACAGACCGGCGATGGCCACGACCGCGCCGGTCAGCGCCCAGCCGCCGGCCGGCTGGCGCACCACCTGGAAGTTCGCCCACTCCTTGATCTCCTTCTCGAAGGTGATCGAGCCGGCGCCGCCGGGCAGCTCCATGCTCTCGCCGGGCAGCAGCATCTTCCGGAGGGTGTCGCCGTTCTCGTCCTTGAACTGCTTCATCTTCCGGTCGTCGAGCTGGTAGACGTTCTGCAGGATGCCGGAGTCCACGCCCAGGCTGCCGTGATAGCCGGCGACCGCCAGGACCGGGAACTCGAGCGCCGGGAACTGGGAGAACATCGTCCCGCTGCCCTTGCCGGCGAAGGTCGGCACGAAGACGGTGGAGAAGCCGAGCTGCTCCTCCTCGCCCTCGGGGTTGCGGTAGCCGTCGAGCACCTTGACGGCGCCCTGCGAGGTGATGTTCTGGTCGATCGGCAGCATCGGGACCGGCTGGGAGTAGACCACCTCGCCCTTGCCGTCCCGGACCGTGACCACCGGCGCGTAGCCGTGGCTGGTCAGGTACACCTTGGTGCCGCCGATCTCCAGCGGCTTGTTGACCTCGACGACCTTCTTCTTCTCCGGCCCGTCGACGCCCTCCCGGTAGGTGAGCTCCGCCTCGTAGGTGCGCGGCGTGCCCCGGTTGGGGCCGGACTGGGCGTAGGTGGCGCGGAAGTCGTCCAGGTCGAAGCTGAACGGCTCCAGGTCGTCGTTGGAGAAGAGGCTGCCGGAACGCATGTCGTCGTACTGGACCGGTGTGTTGGCGAAGCCGTCGCCCTCGACGATCAGCTTGTTGCCCTCGGACTTGTACAGCTCGCCCCAGCCGAAGGCGATCAGCATCACGATCAGCGCGAGGTGGAAGGCGAGGTTGCCCAGTTCCCGCAGGTAACCCTTCTCCGCGGCCACCGCGTCGCCCACCGTGTGGGCCCGGAACCGCCGCTTGCGCAGCACGCCGAGGGCGGCCTCACGGACCTCCTCGGGCTGCCCGGCGGTGCGCCAGGTCGTGTACACGGGCATCCGGTCGAGCCGCTTGGGCGCGCCCGGCGGGCGTCCCCGGAGCTGGCCCACGAACTGCCAGGTGCGGGGCACGATGCAGCCGATGAGCGAGACGAACAGCAGGATGTAGATCGCGGAGAACCACACCGAGCTGTACACGTCGAACATGCCCAGCGCGTCGTAGAGCGGCGTCAGGGTGGTGTTCTCCTCGCGGAACTGCTCGACCTTCATCGGGTCGACGCCGTTCTGCGGGATCAGCGAGCCGGGGATGGCCGCCAGCGACAGCAGCAGGAGCAGCAGCAGCGCGGTGCGCATGGAGGTCAGCTGGCGCCAGAACCAGCGGACCCAGCCGGTGATCTCCCGGGCGGTCCAGGTGATCCACCCCCACGGGCCGGGGGCGCGGCGGCCGCCGAAGGAGCCGGGCACGGCGGTCGAGCCGGACTCCTCCACCGGCGCGGTGGACAGCCGGGCGTGCGCCTCGGTGTCGCCCGCCTCGCTGGTCGGTTCGGTGGTGGTCTCGCTCATGGATCAGATCCCCGGTGTGAAGCCAGTGGTCCAGGTCTGCATCTGCTGCACGAGCAGGTCCCAGACGCCGGTGAGCAGCAGCACACCGGTCACGATCATCATGGTGCCGCCGATGCGGAGCACCCATACGTAGTGCCGCTTGACCCAGCCGAACGCCCCCAGCGCCTTGCGGAAGGCGATCGCGGCCAGCACGAACGGGATGCCCAGGCCGGCGCAGTAGGCGACGGTCAGTATCGCGCCGCGACCGGCGCTCGCCTGGTCGCTGGAGAGGGCCAGCACGGACGCCAGCGTCGGGCCGATGCACGGCGTCCAGCCGATGCCGAAGAGCGCGCCGAGCAGCGGCGCGCCCGCCAGCCCGGCGGCCGGCCTGCGGTGGAAGCGGAACTCCCGCTGGGTCAGCCAGGGCATCAGCCCCATGAAGAAGACGCCCAGCGCGATCATCAGCACGCCGAGCACCTTGGACAGCACGCCGCTGTACTCCTGGAGCGTCTGCCCGAAGTACCCGAAGAGCGCGCCCGTGGAGACGAAGACGACGGTGAAGCCCAGCACGAACAGCGAGGCCCCGACCGCCATCCGGCCGCGGCGTGCCTCCGCCAGGTCGGTGCCGGTGACGCCGGTGACGTAGGAGAGGTAGCCGGGCACCAGCGGCAGCACGCACGGCGAGAAGAACGACACGAGACCGCCGAGCACCGCGACGGGCAGGGCCAGCAGGAGGGCCCCGTTCAGCACGGTGTTCGTGACGTCCACGGCGAGGAGCGTCACGTCACTTCTCCGCCAGCACCGGGTCGAGCATGCCGCGCAGCTTCTCCTCGCTCAGCGGCTGCATCGCGCGGGCGGCTATCCGGCCGTCCCGGTCGATGATCAGCGTGGTGGGGATGGCCTGCGGGTTGAGGGTGCCCTTCTCGAAGCGGAGCAGCAGACGGCCCGTGGGGTCGTACAGGCTCGGGTACTCGATGCCCTCCTCCTTCTCGAAGGCGAGGGCGGGCTGGGTGGAGGTGTCGCGGGTGTTGATGCCGACGAACTGGACGCCCTGGTCCTCGGTCTCCTCGGCGACCTTCACGAAGTTCTTCGCCTCGGCGCGGCACGGGGCGCACCAGGAGCCCCAGACGTTGAGGACGACGACCTTGCCCCGGTAGTCGGCGGTGTCCAGCTGTCCGCCGTCCAGCGTCTTCCCCTGGAGCCGGGGCGCGGCGTGCCGGTCGCCCGCGGCGACGGTGGCGATGCCGCTGTCGCTGGTGACGAAGTTGGCGCCGCTGCCGGAGGCGGGATTGCCGCTGTCACTGTCCGATCCGCAGGCGGACAGCAGCAGCGCGGCGGCGGCAGCGGTGGCTGCGGCGGCCACGGCACGGCGGCGGCTGCGAGGTGAATGACGCTTGTGGCCAGTCATGTGAAAAGTTTCGCATGTCCGTTCCGGGGATCTCGGGGACCCCCCTCGGCCCCGCGAAACCCCACCTCAGCGGGGGTCGCGGGGCTCCCGGCGGGCCTAGGCGCCGAACGCCTTCTGTCCGCCCTTGACCGGCTTGGCGCCGGCCAGCAGGTGCGCGGGCACCAGGTCCCGGGCCGGCTCGGTGTAGCCGACGGCCACGATCCGGTCGCCCTCGTAGGTGAAGGAGGTCAGCGAGGCGAGGGTGCACTCCCGGCGCCGCGGGTCGTGCCACAGCCGCCGTCCCTCGATCGCGGACCGCACGATCCAGATCGGCAGCTGGTGGCTGACCAGTACGGCCTCGTGGCCCCGGGCCGCGGCCGCCGCGGCGTCCAGCGCCGCGCGCATCCGGGCGACCTGCTCCGTGTACGGCTCGCCCCACGACGGCTTGAACGGGTTGGTCAGGTGCTTCCAGTTGCCGGGCCGCTTGAGCGCCCCGTCGCCGACGCCGAAGGTCTTGCCCTGGAAGACGTTCTCCGCCTCGATCAGCCGCTCGTCGGTGTCGAGCCGCAGGTCGTGCGCCTTGGCGATCGGCGTCGCCGTCTCCTGCGCCCGCTCCAGCGGGGAGGCGCAGACGTAGGTGATGTCGCGGGGCGCGAGGTGCTCGGCGACCCGGTCCGCCATCTTCCGGCCGAGCTCGGAGAGGTGGTAGCCGGGCAGCCGCCCGTAGAGGAGACCGGTCGGGTTCTCCACCTCGCCGTGGCGCATCAGGTGGACGACGGTGACGTCGTCGCGCGTGGCCCCGCTCATGCCGCGGCCTTCGCGCCGGCGGCGGCACGGGCGGCGGCGGGCAGCGCGTCGGCGACCCGCTCCAGGGCCGCGTCGTCGTGCGCCGTCGACAGGAACCAGCTCTCGAAGGCGGACGGCGGCAGGTAGACACCGCTCGCCAGCATGGAGTGGAAGAAGGCGGTGAAGCGGAACGACTCGGCGGCCTTGGCGTCCTCGTAGTCGCGCACCGGCGTCTCGCTGAAGAACACCGAGAACATGTTGGAGGCGCTCTGCACGGTGTGCGCGACGCCCTCCTTGGTGAGTGCCTCGCCGATCAGCCCCTGGAGCCGCGTCGAGGCGGCGTTCAGCTTCTCGTAGGCGGCGTCGTCGAGCAGCCGCAGCTGGGCCAGGCCCGCGGCGGTGGCGACCGGGTTCCCGGAGAGGGTGCCCGCCTGGTAGACCGGGCCGGCCGGGGCGAGGTGCGCCATCACGTCGGCGCGGCCGCCGAACGCCGCGGCCGGGAAGCCGCCGCCCATCACCTTGCCGAACGTCATCAGGTCCGGGACCACGCCGTCGACGCCGAACCAGCCGGCCTTCGAGGTGCGGAAACCGGTCATGACCTCGTCGGAGACGTACAGCGCGCCGTGCTGGGCGCACAGGTCCTTCAGCCCCTGGTTGAAGCCGGGCAGCGGCGGGACGACGCCCATGTTGCCGGGCGAGGCCTCGGTGATCACGCAGGCGATCTCCCCGGGGTGCGCCTCGAAGGCGGTGCGCACCGCGTCCAGGTCGTTGTAGGGGAGGACGATGGTGTCCCCGGCCTGGGCGCCGGTGACGCCCGGGGTGTCGGGCAGCGCGAAGGTCGCGACGCCGGAGCCGGCCGAGGCCAGCAGCGAGTCGACGTGGCCGTGGTAGCAGCCGGCGAACTTCACGACCTTGGCGCGGCGGGTGAACCCGCGGGCCAGGCGGATCGCGGACATGGTGGCCTCGGTGCCGCTGGAGACCAGGCGCACCTGCTCCAGGGGGGCGATCCGCGCCACCATCTCCTCGGCCAGCGCCACCTCGCCCTCGCCGGGCGTGCCGAAGGAGGTGCCGCGGGCCACGGCCTCCTGGACGGCGGCGACGACCTCGGGGCGGGAGTGGCCCAGGATCATCGGACCCCAGGAACAGACCAGGTCGACGTACTCGCGGCCGTCGGCGTCGGTGAGGTACGGACCGCTGCCGGAGACCATGAAACGGGGCGTGCCGCCCACGGCGCGGAAGGCGCGCACCGGCGAGTTCACGCCACCGGGCGTCACGGCTGCCGCGCGGTCGAACAGCGCCTGCGAGGCAGGGGCTTCGTAGGGGTAGGACGGAACGGTCATGCCTGCGACTTCTCCGGATCTCCGACTGCGGTTACGGGGGACTCCCACAGGGTAGGCCAGCGGTCGTAACCGGAGCCCGTGGCACGGGGTGGACCGGCGGCCGGGGCAGGTGGGCCGTACCGGGCCGTGGTCTGGAAGATAACGGAGCGTGGCCTCCGCCCATCTGCGAGACTGTGACGTGAACCCCGTGCGCGTTCCTCCTCCCGGGTCTTTTCCTGTGTACGTTTCGTGGGACGGGCGCGGGGGAGGTCACTGACACGATGAACGGGTGATCGGGTTGCGCGGCGGGGGCGACGCGTCCTAGAACAGCAGTCGGGTGGAGATATGCATCGCGGTGGCGGACTGGGCGAGGGGACTGGCGACCTGGGTCCTCGGCGTTCCCGTCGGGGCAGGCACCGGCGCGAGGCGGACGAGACGACGACGGAAGCGGCCGAGGCCGCGGCCCGCCGGGCGGGCGCGCAGAGTGACGGCGCCGAGAAGCCGGCGGGACCCGTGGCGAGGAGCAGCCGGTTGGGCGTGACGTACAAGTACTTCGGCGCGCCGAGCGGCGCGGCGGCCGCCCGCGTCCCGGAGACCATGCGCCCGGAGGAACTCGGCGGCGACGAGCTCGGCATGGGCGGCCTGTTCACCCGGATCAAGCCCGAGACGGTGGCGGCGATGGTCCTCACCGGCATCGAGGGCGTCCCGCTGAACAAGGTGCCGCCGCTCGAGCTGGTGGTGCTGCGCCAGGACTACGCGGTGGTCAAGCTGCCCATGACCACGGTGGACCCGCTGCGCGGGATAGGCGAGGAGGCGGTGGGCGCGGCGGCGTTCATCTGGTCCACGGTCCCCGACCGCGGCGGCCCCCGCGACGCGTTCAACGTCTACCAGCTGCTCCACGAGTGGCAGGACTTCAGCCACCGGCTCCACGAGGCGGGCCACCAGCCGTACTGCCTGGTCTGGCCGTAGCCCCCGCCGCACACACCTGCCCCACGCCGCACGCGCCTGCCCCGGCGGGCCGCGCCACGGCATAATTCCCCTCCACCGACGGTCCGTCATTGCGTGATGTGAAGCGGGGGCACGACACGGTCATGGGCAGGTTTCGCGCGCTGCTGATCCCGGTGACCGGCCATGTGCCGGTCGCCGCCGAGGACGCCAAGGAGATCAAGGAGGCCCTGCTCGGGTCGGGCTGGCAGGAGTCCTGCGTCGAGGTACTGGGGGAGGCCACCCGGACGGCCATCTACGAGGCGTTCCACCGCCTCTTCACGGATCTGGGGGACGACGACTTCGCCCTGGTCTACTACTCGGGCCACGGCGTGCGCATCGACGGCGCCGACTACCTGGTGCCGGCCGACGCGACCGAGGGGGCCGGACCGGAGGGCCTGATCGAGCTGAACCCGGACACGCTGCTGGCGCGGCTCGCGACGGACGCGACCGTCCTGCTCTGCGTCGACGCCTGCCGCGACGACATCCCGGACGGCCAGATACCCAAGCTGTGGACGAAGATCGTCCGACCGCGCTCGACGGTGTCCCTGCTGTACGCCTGCCCGCCCGGCGACATCGCCGAAGCCTCCCTCGAGGAGGGCAGCTTCATGGGCCGGGCCCTTGCCGAAGCGCTGTCCCCGGAATCCCGCCCGGCCACCCTGGGCGAGGTCATCGCCCACGTGAAGGACCGCACGCAGGACATCGCCCGGCAGCACGGCAGCAGCGCCAAGGTGATCCAGCAACCGCTCGCGGAGACCTTCTCCCCCTCCAGCGAGCGCCTCGAGATCTGCACGGCGGGCCCGGGCTACGAGGAGTGGTCGCGGGAACTGCACAAGTCGCGGCTGTGGGACAGGACCGCGCTGGGCGAGGAACAGATCGCCGCCCTCAAGACGTCGCTGGGCAAGCTCGTCACCAAGGTGCTGGCGATCCTGAAGGACGCGAACCGTGCCCACAAGGCCGGACCGGATCCCTGGGACGACCTGGGGTTCGTGGTGCGGGTCCTGCACCAGCTCGAGACTCTGGTCCCCCCGTCGTCGGTGGTGCGCCTGAGTCCGCTGGAGGTCGTCACCCTTCTGGCGACGCCCTTCGTCCGCGAGGCAGCGGTCGCCTGCGGCCGCCGCATCCTCAGCGAGCTCTACCCGCGGCGCGGGCCGGGTGAGGACTTCGTCTCGGTCACCGGCCGTGAGGTCTGGGACCAGGTCCACGAGGACATGGCGGACGTCCGCAAGGCGTACGCGCAGATCGAGGAGCGGCGCCTGCAGCGGGTGGGGAACGGGCCCGTGGACGATCCGGCGGCGGTCGCCCTTGAGCACTGGCTGCGTCACCGCCTGCTGGCGGGCTGGGACCAGCTGTGGGATCCGCTCCAGGAGCCCGCGCCGCCGGACGGCTACCCGCTCGGTCTCCAGAGTCTGGCCGATGCCGTCGACTTCCTGATCACCACGGCCGCCCACGCCGTCTCGGGCCCCCGGCCCGAACCGTCCACCGTCGAGCGGCTCCGCCCGGCCCTGCTGCAGGTCGTCACCCAGATGCGGTCCCGGCCGGTACTGACCGCCCCGGACGGCAAGGAGTGGAACGACACGCTCAGCAAGCAACTGGGCCGCCGGCTGAGCGTGCAGTGGCGCCCCAAGGAGCTGGCCGGTCTGCTCCACATGGCCGAACTCCTGGCCATCGACCCCCGCGCGGTGGACGGCATCGTCGTGGACCACCTGGCGGCCGCGCACCTCGGTGTCACCGCCGAGCAGGTCGTCACGCAGATCCGGCAGAGCGTGTTCAAGCCGGTCCCGGCACAGGAAATGGGGCTCGACGCGGCGTACCAGGACGACAGCGACGACTGGACGCTCCACGCGACGTGCGCGCACGCCGCGCTGCACGTGGCCCTGGAGCGTCAGGCCGCGGCCGTCGCGACGGCCGCGGAGGAACTGGGCAATCTCCCCTCCGACCAGTTCCTCCTCTCCCGGCTGCCGCGGCACGTCAACACCGACGCCCTGATCTCCGACGGGTCCCCGCACTACAACGCCTCCCCTCCCCGGTTCCAACTGGCCGAGGACGGCGTCAAGCCTCTGATCATGGGCACGCAGTTGTACGGCGACCACATGCTGGCGCTGCGCGAGCTCTACCAGAACGCCCTGGACGCCTGCCGCCGCCGCAGGGCGCGTCAGGAGTACGCGTACGTATCCGGACAGTCCGTCGGCGCGCACCAGGTGAAGGATCTCGCCGAATACACCATCACCCTCACCATGGGCCGCGACGACCGGAGCGGGCGGCTCTACCTGCGGTGCAGCGACAACGGCATCGGCATGACCGAGGAGGAGATCCGCGAACTCTTCGCACGGGCGGGAAAGCGGTACGAGCAGTCGCCGACACGGATCCGGGAGATGCGGCGGTGGCGTCGCAAGGGCATCAAGCCCGAGCTGAACAGCCGTTTCGGCATCGGGGTCTTCAGCTATTTCATGCTGGCGGAGGAGATCCAGGTCATCACCCGGCCGGCCAGCGAGACGGGGCTCAGCGCGGAGTCGGCCGCCCACCAGGTGCACGTGGTCTCGGACTCGGGCCTCATGCACATCACGCGGGCCGAGCGGACCGAACCCGGCACGGACATCGTCCTCCACCTGCGCCGCGAGTTCTGCGACACGCCTCCCTCGCCCATCCGGTTCTTCCGCGAGAACGTGTGGCACAGCCCGGTGCGCATCCAGGTCGAGGAGGAGATCGACGGAGTACCGGAGAGAGACACCTGGCCGGCGGGTGAGTTGCGGGCACCGGTGGAGCTGGCGGCTCCGCAGTCGGGTTCCGGCAACGTGTGGTGGGTCCGTGGGGAGGGAGCCCGCCTGGTCGACGGCATCCTCGTGAGGAACGCCAAGAGACCGCACGGGTATGTGATCAACCTCCACCGTCGGCATGCCCCCGTCCTGAGCGCGAGCCGCAACGATCTGCAGAAGTTCGACACCGAGGAAACCCTGCGCGACCTCCTGGCGAACGTCGGTCTGCTGACCGACGCGGAGTCGATGCCCCTCACCTGGCTGTGGGCACTCGCGCGCGAGGACGCCCGGCTGGCGCTCGAGGTCGTCACGTGCCTGATGAACAGCGACGCGCAGGTGTCGGTGACCAAGTGGCACGGGTACGAACCGTCCCGCACCCTCGGCAGGGACGGACCCCGGCTGCCCTTGAAGGGCGTCGGCTGTCTCCCCGGTGACGCGGAGCACTCCCTGCAGATCGCCCAGACCTTCGAGCGTCATTTCTTCACCTGGTGGCGGTCGAGGTTGGTGAATCCGGCCTCGGTCAGGGGAAGCTGGAATCTCCGCTCGGAGTTCGAGTTCCCGCAGCAGTTCCCCGAACCGATTCCCCTCGACGCCGCCGTCTTTCGCAGACCCACGGAAATGGTGCTCAGCAGTTGGGCCGCCCTCGCCCAGGTGGTGCAGGCATCGCTGGAAACCGGATGCTCCTTGCGGGAGGCCCTGCGTGCGATGCGCCGCTACGCCGTGGCGGGCGTCCCGGTCCAGGCCTTCGAGGATCTGCGGATCCTGGACCGTGAGATCGGAGACCCCAAGGTCGCCGCGGCCCTTCTGGACTCCTACGCCCAGGTGGTGAGGCAGCACGCGGACTCCGACACACGGCTGCGGCCGCCTGTTCATGCCGCCGTTCTCCTCACAGCCGGCCGGCTGCAGCGGACGGTCGCCGAAGTCGTCGCGTCCGTCCACCGGCTCAGGGCCGTCGTCACCGACGTCCCGGAACCCCCCGACGCCGGTGCGCTCGGGCCCAGGATCCCCGATCAGAGAGACGTCAACGTCCTCGAGAAGATGCCGCGTGCCCTCACTCCCGCCAGCGTCGCGCACCTCTCCGAGACATCGAACGTCGATCCTTCGACGATCCTGGAGATCGCCCGTCGGTATGCCGCCTTCGGCTACCAGGTCGACCCCTACATTCCCGACAGCTCCGCCATCGCCGACGACCTGCGCACCTTGGGTCTGACGGGCAGCGACGCCTCGCCGCGACGTCTGCTGAGCAAGGGCCTGACGCTCATCGATCTCGTGAATCTCGCGGCCGGGCAACCCGGGCGGACCATCGCGGATGTCACCGAGACGTTGCGCGGTCCCGCCGCTCGGCTCGGCCTCGACATGCCGGACCCTGGCGCCCTGGGCGCATGCCGGGCGCCTTCGTGGTGGGAGTGCTTGTTCGACGCGACCGGCGAGCTGGCGGCTCCCCTCAGTACGGCGACCGTGCTCCGCTGTATCGACAGGACGGCGGAACCCGGATCGCCTGAGGAGGTCGTCGGCGGTCTACGGGCCCTGGCGGAGGCCGGGGTGGTGGAGGAAGGGGCGCATCGGGCGGCGGAAGCGTGGCTCACGACGGTGGAGGAACGCCGGCAGAGGCTTCCTTCCGACGAGGCGACAGACCCTTTTTACAACCTGATCCCGCTGACGCGGCACCAGGTCAAGGCCTTCCACCTCATGCAATGGGCCACCGGCATGGAGCTGGACCTTGGGGAGGCGTACGACGCGTTCCAGAAGGAGGCCGCGCCCTACGGCATCGACGTGCAACCCGTTCCGGCCGGTCTACGGAACCTGCGGCCGAACTACCTCCTCGTCGACACCCTGTGTACCGGCACCGAAAACCTTCAGTGGCGGGAGAAGGTCGATCCCCATTCCGTCGCCGCCTACGCGGAGCAGCGGCGGATCGATCTGAAGCAGGGCATCGACGAACTGCGGGCCTACGAATCGCTCGGCGGCCCGAGGATCCCGTACGCCGGAATCGAGGAACACGCCGCCGCCCCTTCGGCGTCCGCGTCGGCGGCTCGGGCCCTGCTCAGGTTCTCCCCGCTCGAACAGGGCACCCTGACGCCGCTCACCCTGACCGTGTCCGCCGTCCGCCTCGGTCACGGCCTGCGTACGTCCCACCGGCTCCTGGCGCGGTACGCGGACATCGGCCTGACCCTGTCGTGTCCCGAACCCCCGGACGACGACCACGAGCCGGACTGGCGGGACGTGCTGATCCTCACCCGCTACCTCAACGGCAGTGAACCGGCGCTCCGCGGCGACGTGCCGGAGGACCACCTCCGGCTCGCCGCCGAGGAGACGGACCTCACCGTCGCGCAGGTCCGTGAACGACTCGCCTACTACGCCCCGCTGTTCGGGTTCCGGCTCCCCGGACCCACCGGAGAGGAACCGCCGTGCTGAGCCATCAGAACGCCCCGTTCACCGTCCAGGAGGTCGACCCTCCGGACGACCTGAGCTCGACGGTCGACGACTCCGGCATCGTGGAGTTCCGCGGCACGTGCCCGGTGTGCAAGGCGGACGCGGGGCCGCTCGCGCTGCCCACCGTCAGGCCCGGAACCATCGCCAAGGGGCTGCCCTGGAAGCGGGACAAGGGCGCGGTGCCCGTCCGGCGACGGATGGAATGCCGCTGCGCCGGAACCCACCCGAACACACTGGAGGAGGAGGGGTGCGGAGCATGGTGGACGGTGCGGATCCCGGTGGCGGGCCGTTGAGTACGCCACCGCTGCCGCCGCAGCGGATGACGCGGCACTCGATCAGGCTCCAGGCCGAGCAACGGCTGAACGACATGCTCCAGAACCAGCTGGAGATCGCCCGGCACCAGGCTGAGGGCTGGCGCAACTTCCTGGCCACGGCCACCGCGCTGCTCGCGGCCGTGCTCGTCCTCAAGGGCCGTGAGAACGTGGCGGAACTGACCCCGGGGTTCCGCTGGAGCGTCGTGGTGCTGATGGCCCTCGGTCTGCTGGCGCTCCTGGTGTCAGCGTTCACCGCCGCCTCGGCCGCCCACGGGCGTCCGGGTGACCTGCTGGAGTACGCGACCCCGGGAGAACTCCTCGCCTGGGAGAGGACGGAGACCGGGAACATCGCCGGCCGGATCAACCGCGCCCGGTGGCTGGTGGTGGTCGGGGTGCTGGCCACCGCCGCCGGAGTGATGCTCACCTGGCTGGCCCCCGCCGCGGAGAAGGACCCGGCCGTCGTCACGGTCCACACCACCAGGGGCAAGGTCTGCGGCGAGGTCGTCGTGATGGACGCCAAGGGCATCACCATCAAAACGAAGGCCGCCGGCGGGAAGAAGTCCGCCGACCCGGGGAAGCGGGGCGGGGAGTCCGAGCGCCGCCTGACGTGGGGTACCGAGGCGACCAGCGCGAGTCCGGGCGACACGTGCTGAACCGCCTGGGGGCCGAGCCGTCGGGCTGGGCCGAGGCGGGGTCGAGGCCGGGTTCGGAGAGGTTCGGGACCGGGACGGGGCGGGGACGAGACTCGCTCGAGGACAGGGGCGCGGGCGGCCACCCGGCCGTCCGCGCCCCTGTCTCGTGCGGGTCCGCCGCGCCTACTGGACGGTGCCGTGGAGGACGGTCTCCGAGACGTCCGTGGCCGAGGTGGTGGTCACCCCCGACGCGGAACCCAGCAGGCGGACGCCGGCGGACGCCGCCCCGGCGACGTGCAGGTCGGCGAGGCCGTCGCCGGTGACGTCCCGCAGCAGCACCCGGTGACCGAACGCGTCGCCGTACTCGACGGCGCCGGGCACCCCGGCGGTGTCGCGGTCGAAGAACTGCGAGCCGGTCCCGGTCAGGCCACCGGAGCCGCCGTACAGCACGTGCACCGCGCCCGCGTACTCCACGGTGCCGATGGCCTCGGCGCGCGCTCCGACGGCGAGGTCCTGGTAGCCGTCGCCGTTGACGTCCCCCGCGGACAGGGAGGCCCCGAAGCAGTCCCACGACTCGGGGGTACCGGCGATGCCGCTGGTCGACTGGGTGATCCGGGCGCTGGTGGAGGGGCCGGTGGACGAGCCGGACCAGACCGAGACGCGGCCCCGGTAGTCGTCGTACAGCTCGGTGCCGATCGCGATGTCGCCGTAGCCGTCCTTGTCGAAGTCGGCGATGAGGCCGTCACCGCCGCGGTCGGCCTCGCCGGAATTGCCGGAGATCGACTCCAGGCGGAGGGTCTTCCCGGCGGTGAAGGTGGCGCCGCCCTTGAAGTACCAGGCGTCCGACGCGATCAGCGTGTCGGTGACGACGTCGCCGATGACGACCAGGTCGGTCCTGGCGTCCCCGTCGACCTTGCCCGCGATCAGGGCGGTCGCTTCGAACGTCGTCCTGTCGAGGGTGTCCACGGTGCCCGTGATGCCGCTCTTGGCGAAGGTGCCGCGGTGGACGAACGCCTGGTTCGCGTTGATGACGGCCAGTTCCTGCCTGCCGTCCCCGTCGAAGTCGCCGGTGGCGAGGTCCTGGCCCATGCCGCCCCAGGAGCCGGGCGCCTTGTTGGGCACGGTGGTGCCGCCGGAGAGACCGCTCGCGCTGCCCCACAGGACGGTCACCGCGCCCTGGCTCTCGTTGCCGTCGACGTCCTCGTGCACGGCGGACACGGCGAGGTCGCCGTAGCCGTCCGCGTTGAAGTCGGCCGCGGCACGGTGTTCGCCGAAGCCGTCGTCGGCCTCGGCGGCACCGGGGACCCCGGCGCTCGCCTGGGTGACCGTCTGGGTCTCGGTTCCCGGGCCCGACGCGGTGCCGAAGGTGATCACCACGCCACCGCCGTCGGGCTGGTAGGTGTACTCGGCGTAGTCACGGTGGCCGTCGCCGTTGAAGTCGTCGCCGTACGCGGCGGCCGCGGCGGCGACGGG
>NZ_JACADT010000180.1:0-8033 GCF_013421635.1 Streptomyces sp. UH6
AGACGCGTCCCCCCGCCCTCCAGGCCGGCCCGGGCCATCGAGCCCTCCAGCAGGAAGGACAGGTGCTCGGCCACCGCACGCGCCTCCTCCGGGCGGCCGGGCAGCAACTCCTCCACATGCCCGGCGAGCAGGTCCTCGACCTCCTCCTTGTGGCGGCGCACCACGTCCCGGCCGCGGTCCCCGGCCGGCAGCTCGGCGGCGGCGTTCAGCAGGCCGCAGCCCCGGAAACCGCGGTCGTAGGCGAAGGCGGCGTGATCGGCGTACGCGTCGAAGACGGCCAGCACGCGGTCGCGGCCGTCCCGCGCCTCCTGGAGGCGCTGTTGGTAGAGGCCCAGCCACTCCTCGTGCCGTGCGTGGAGGTAGGCCGTCACCAACTCGGCCTTGGAGGCGAAGTTGTTGTACAGGCTCATCTTCGCCACGCCCGCCTCGGCGGTGATCGTGTCGATGCCCGTCGCCGCCACGCCGTCCGCGTAGAAGCGGCGCGCCGCGGCCGCGAGCAGCCGCTCCCGGGCGGCCCCCCGCCGCCTGCCAGGACGCGCGGCACCCGACTCCCTACCGCTCACCGGGTCGCTCACCAAGATCCCCTCTCTCCCACTTGATTAGGTAGGTCAGTCTACCTAGTCGGGGGCAGGTGTCCGGTGTTCGCGCCCAGGTGCGGGCATGCGCGGGGGTCCTCGGCCCGTGGCGGGAGGCGTGCGGAGGTCGCGCGAGCCCGGTGCGCACGGCGCGACCGCGGAGGGAACAAGGGGTGCGGCGGGGCTCGGGGTGAGGGCGGGCTCCGGCCGTCCGGCGAGGCGGGGGCGGAGGTGCGGACCGGGGTCTCGGTCACCGACGTGCGCAGGGAGAACGGCACGGTGGTCGCCACCACCGACGCGGGCGACCGGGTGGAGGCGGACGAGATCCTCTTCGCGACGGGGCGGGCCCCGCGCACCGACGACCTGGGTCTGGAGACCGTCGGTCTGGAGCCCGGTTCCTGGCTGAGGGTGGACGACACGCTGCGGGTCGTCGGCAGCGACTGGCTCTACGCGGCCGGCGACGCCAACCACCGGGCGCTCCTGACCCATCAGGGGAAGTACCAGGCGCGGATCGCCGGGGACGCGATCGGCGCCCGGGCCCGAGGAGAGGCCCCGCCGGCCGCGGCCACCGCCGACGACGGCGCCGTGCCCCAGGTGGTCTTCACCGACCCCGAGGCGGCCTCGGTCGGAGTCACCCTCGCCGAGGCGGAACGCGCCGGGCACCGGGTCCGCGCGGTCGACGTCGACCTCGCCACCGTCGCCGGAGCGGGACTCTACGCCGACGGCTACCGGGGACGGGCGCGGATGGTCGTCGACCTGGACAAGGAGATCCTCCGCGGGGTCACCTTCGTCGGCCCCGGGGTCGGTGAACTCCTGCACTCCGCGACCGTCGCGGTGGTGGCCCAGGTCCCGGTCGCCCGGCTCTGGCACGCCGTCCCCGCCTATCCGACGATCAGCGAGGTGTGGCTCCGGTTCCTCGAGGCATACCGGGGCTGAGCGGGGCCGCCCCGGACACCCGGGACGGCCCCGCCCGTCCTGCGCGACTCACAGGTCCTCACGCGCAGGCCCTCACCCGCGGGTCCTCACGCACTCACAGTTCCTCGAAGTCGCCCGCCATCGCCGCGGCCAGCCGGAGGTGCGGCCGCGCCTCCTCGTGGCGGCCCTGCCGCTCCAGCGTGCGCCCGAGCAGCAGCCGGGCGTACTGCTCCACCGGGTCGCGCTCCACCAGCAGACGGCACTGCGCCTCGGCCCGCCCCAGCTGCGCCGAGTGGTAGTAGGCACGCGCGAGCAGCAGCCGCGGACCGCTCTGCTCCGGCACCTCCTCAACCAGCGTGCTGAGCACCCGCGCCGCGTCCGCGTAGTTCTTGCGGCCGAAGTGCTTCTGCGCCCGCTCCCAGCGCTCGGCCGGCGTCCCGTAGTCGTGGTACGACCTGGTCGTGTTCACGTCGATCTCCTCTCGCCTGCCTGAACCGCGCGTGACGGCGGGCTATTCCGCACCGCGTCCGGGCCCCTTCCCGGCGGCGCCGACGGCCCCCGGGAAGGAGCCCGGCGTCGTTTCTGGCACGACGAGACACGTCCAGATTGTTGACAAGTCCCTGTCATGGCCCGACATTACGAGCGAGTAACCGGCGTCTCACGAAGCCGGTTCGCCCCACCCCACCGCCGTCACGCGCCCCGGCACGCCCCGGCGTGCCGCCCACCAGGAGGACCCGATGCCGCACCCCGCCCGCCGCCTGCGCAGAACCCTCGCCGCCGCCCTCGCGGTGAGCGCCGTCGCCCTCGGCCTCGCCGTCCAGCCCGCCCAGGCCGCCGAACCGCTGCGCTACGTCGCCCTCGGCGACAGCTACAGCGCGGGCTCCGGGGTCTCGCCCACCGACTTCAGCAGCCCGCTCTGTCTGCGCTCCAAGGTCAACTACCCGAAGGTGATCGCCGGCCGCACCGGCGCCGACCTCACCGACGTCACCTGCGGCGCCGCCCAGACCAAGCACTTCACCCAGGCCCAGTACCCGCTGGTCCCGCCGCAGGTGAACGCGGTGACCGCCGACACCGACCTGATCACGCTGACCATCGGCGGCAACGACAACAGCACCTTCATCGGCGCGCTCCTCGCCTGCGGCTCCGCGGGTCTGGTCACCGGGGGATACGGCAACCCCTGCGAGACCGTGAACGGCAGCCGGTTCACCGACGCGATCGACGACAGCACCTACCCGGCGCTCAAAAGCGCGCTCGCCGCCGTCCGGGCGAAGGCGCCCGACGCGCGGATCGCCGTCCTCGGCTACCCCTGGATCACCCCGGCCACCTTCGACTCCACCTGCTTCTCCAAGCTTCCCATCGCCCGCGGCGACATCCCCTACCTGCGCGGCCTCCAGAGCCACCTCAACGACACCCTCGCCCGCGCCGCCCGCGAGTCCGGCGCCGTCTACGTCGACTTCTCGCAGGTCTCCGAGGGGCACGACGCCTGCAAGGCCGCCGGGACCCGGTGGATCGAGCCGGTCCTGGGCGGCAACAGCATCGTGCCCGTCCACCCCAACGCCCTCGGGGAGAGCCGGATGGCCGACCACACCATGGCGGTCCTCGGACTCGGCTGACCCGGCCGGCCCGGCGACCCGGACGGCGGACACCACCGACGGGTCCCTGCGACGGCGATGCCCGCTCCCTCCGGCCGGGAGGGGGCGGGCATCGTGCCGTCCGGCGTCGTCAGGAGCGCGAGTAGACGCTCTCCACGAAGTCGGCGAGCTTGTCGTCCGTCAGGTGGTGCGCCAGGTCCGCCTCGCTGATCATGCCGATCAGCCGCTTGTTCTCGATCACCGGAAGCCGCTTGATCTGGTGCTCCCGCATCTCCTGGAGCACCTCGTCGACGTCCGCGGAGGCGTCCACCCAGCGCGGCGTGCCCTCGGTGAGGTCGGCGCAGGTGACCTTGGACGGGTCGTGGCCCGAGGCCACGCACTTCACCACGATGTCGCGGTCGGTGATGATGCCCTGCATCCGCTCGTCCTCACCGGCGACCGGCAGCGCCCCGACGTCGAGCTCCCGCATCAACTGGGCCGCCCGGTCCAGCGTCTCGCCGGCGGGGATCCACTGGGCGCCGGGGTGCATGATGTCCTTGGCCGTCGTCATGTCGTCACTCCTCCTCGAAGGTCTGTGCGCGCTTTCTCCGTCTCCTCGGGTTTCCGTGGTGGGCAGAACAAACCGGACTTCGGCATTCCGGTGCGAGGGGTCACCGGCCGTGCCCGGGCGTCACCCCGTGTACCCGCCGTCCTCCATGCGCCGTCGGTCCTCCTCGTCCCACGCGGCGGTGTCGCGGGGCTGGGTGTACGGCTCCTCCTCCGGCGGGTGGCCGCCGGCGATGGCGCGCTGGCGGACCGTCTCCGCGTCGAACTCCAGGCCCAGCAGGATGGCGAGATTGGTGATCCAGAGCCAGATCAGGAAGATCACCACACCGGCCATCGTCCCGTAGGTCTTGTTGTACGAGCCGAAGTTCGCCACGTAGAAGGCGAAACCGACCGAGGCGACCATCCAGAGGAACAGGGCCAGGAAACTGCCCGGGGTGATCCACCGGAACCCCTTGACCTTCGCGTTCGGCGCCGCCCAGTAGAGGATCGCGATCATCAGGGTGACCAGGACGACCAGCACCGGCCACTTCGCGATCGACCACACGGTCAGGGCCGTGTCGCCGATGCCGAGGGTGGTGCCGACCTCGCGTGCCAGGCCGCCGGTGAAGACCACGATGACCGCGCTCGCCGCCGTCATCACCATCAGCACCACGGTGATGCCGACCCGCACCGGCAGGACCTTCCACACCGGCCGTCCCTCGGGGATGTCGTACACGGCGTTGGCCGTGCGGATGAAGCCCGCGACATATCCGGACGCCGACCAGATCGCCAGCACCAGACCGACGACCGCCATGATCGAGCCGATCCCGGCGCCGCCCTGCAACTGCTCCACGGCCCGGGTGATGATGTCCCGGGCGGGCCCCGGGGCCAGCTTGGTGATGTTGTCCATCACGCGGTCGGTGGCGTCCTGTCCCATGATGCCCAGCAGGGAGACCAGTACCAGCAGCGCGGGGAAGAGCGAGAGCACCGCGTAGTAGGTCAGCGCCGCCGCGCGGTCGGTGAGTTCGTCGTCCTTGAACTCCTTGAGGGCACCCTTGAAGACCTTGCCCCAGCGGGGCTTGGGGAGGTCGGTCGGACTGTCCGGGGCGTTGCGCTCCACCGAGGGGGAGGGACCGAACGCCTGCGCGCCGGTGTCCTCGTCGCCGTGCCGGTGCCCGGGGGACCCGGGCGGACCGACGGGCCGCCCACCGCGGTCGGCGTCGCCGTCGCCGTGGTCGCCGCTACCTGGAAGATGCATTTTCGCCATGAACGCCGGGTATCCTCGGCGCCCGCGGATACGCACGCGGGTCCACCCGGTCCGCCGTACGGGGGACTTCTGCTGCCGGTTCGGTCCGCCCTCCCGGCCGCCACGCGCCACCCGGCCGCCACGCGCCACCCGTGTCCGCGCCACCGCTCCGCCTCCGACGGCGGCCGAAAAAAACGCTTGGACGGGGCGAACCGCGCCACGCAAGACTTCCCCTCCCGGGTTCACCCCAAATGTCCGTGCCCGGGCGCACCACGACCCCTAGGCGCACACACATGGAATCGCCTGAGAAACGCGAGGGTCCGCGCAAGGGACCCGTACTCCTCGCACTCCGCCACTACGGCCGGGAACTGGCCCGGCTCCGACGCTTCACCGTGCCCGCCCTGCTGCTGCCGGCACTGGGCAACATCGGCCTCTACTACGTCGCCCCCCTGATCGTCGCCAAGCTGATCGGCCACGTCGCCGGTGACGAGAACCCCGGCGGCGAGGGAGCGTTCGAGTCCGCGCTCCCCTACGTCCTCGGCTTCGCCGGCGTGCTGCTGTTCGCCGAAGCCCTGTGGCGCGTCGGCCTGCACTGCCTCAACCGCCTCGACGCCTACGGCATCGAGCACCTCTACGTCGTCGGCATGGACGAGCTCTACGCCAAGGACTCGGCGTTCTTCCACGACAACTTCGCCGGATCGCTCACCAAGCGGGTCCTCAGCTTCGCCACCCGCTTCGAGGAGTTCGCCGACACCCTCACCTTCAACATCATGGGCAGCTTCGTGCCGCTCGCCTTCGGCTCCGTGGTCCTGTGGAACTACGACCCGCTGCTCGTCGTCGGCCTGCTCACCATGCTCGCGGTGACGGCCGTCTGCGTGGTGCCGCTCATCCGGCGGCGGCAGAAGCTCGTCGCACGGCGCGAGGAGGCCATCGCCCGGGTCTCCGGGCACGTGGCCGACAGCCTGATGAACATGGAGACCGTCCGCGCGTTCGCCGCCGAGCGGCGCGAGGCCGCCGAACACCGCTCGCGCGTCGCCGAGTCGCGCCGCCTCACCCTGCGGTCCTGGGACTTCGGGAACCTGCGCATCGACACGCTGATCGCGCCCATGTCCGTCGCCACCAACCTGCTCGGGCTGCTGCTCGCCGTGTCGCTCGGCGGCGGCACGCACAGCGTGGAGGCGGTCGTCGTCGCCTTCACCTACTACACCAACGCGACCCGGATCATGTTCGAGTTCAACCAGATCTACCGCCGTCTGGAGAGCTCGATGACGGAGGCCGCCCAGTTCACCGAGCTGCTGCTGGAGCCGCCGACCGTCCTCGACCCCCCGGAGCCCGAGCCGCTGCGGGCCGACGGGGCCGACGTCCGCTTCGAACGGGTGACCTTCTCCCACGGAGGCGGCAAGCCGCTCTTCGAGGACCTGGAACTGGCGGTGCCGGGCGGGGCCAAGATCGGTCTGGTCGGCCGCTCCGGCGGCGGCAAGACCACCCTGACCCGGCTGCTGCTGCGCATGACGGACATCGACGGCGGCCGCATCCTGATCGGCGGTCAGGACATCAGCAGGCTCCGCCAGGCCGATCTGCGCAGCATGATCGCCTACGTCCCTCAAGAGCCGGCGATGTTCCACCGCACCCTGAAGGAGAACATCGCCTTCGCCAGGCCAGGGGCCACCGACGCCGAGATCCGCCGCGCGGCGGAGGCCGCGCACGTCACCGAGTTCGCCGACGCGCTGCCCGACGGCTTCGAGACCATGGTCGGCGAACGGGGCGTCAAACTCTCCGGAGGGCAGCGGCAGCGGGTGGCCCTCGCGCGGGCCATCCTGCGCGACGCACCGGTCCTGCTGCTCGACGAGGCCACCAGCGCCCTCGACTCGGAGAGCGAGATCCTCATCCAGGAGGCGCTCTGGCGGCTCATGGAGGGCCGGACCGCCCTGGTGGTGGCCCACCGCCTCAGCACCGTCGCCGGCATGGACCGCCTGGTGGTCCTCGACCGCGGACGGATCATCGAGCAGGGCGCCCACCACGAACTGCTCGCCACCGGTGGCGTCTACGCCAAACTGTGGGAGCACCAGTCGGGCGGCTTCCTCGAGGACGACGACCCGGCCTGGGCCGACAACCCGGCCTGACGCGGCGCCCGCCGCTCCTCGTCCACGGTGGCGGGGCGCGGCGGGGCCCTCCGGGGGCTGGCCCGCCGGGGACCGCGTGTTCTACGTTTCGCCCATGTCAGTGTCAGATCAGCCCGCCCGCATCTCGGCCCGCACCCCGGCCGGCATCCTCGCCCGCCTCGACGCCCTGCGCACCGCCGATCTCCCGGTCCGCGGCGGACGCACCATGGCCTACGTCTACGACTCCGGACTGGACGGGCCGGAGGCACTGGCCGCGGCCGCCCAGGCCCGGGTGGCCGGCGTCAACGGCCTGGACATGACCGTCTTCCCCAGCGTCGTCACCCTGGAGAACGAGGTGGTCGGGCGGGCCGCCCGGCTGCTCGGCGGTGACGGGGGCACCGCCGGCGTGTTCACCAGCGGGGGAACCGAGAGCTGCATGCTCGCCGTGCTGACGGCGCGGGAGCACGCCCGCCGGACCCGGGGGCTGCGGGAGGGCGCCGAGCTGGTGCTGCCGGCCACCGCCCACGCCGCCTTCCACAAGGCCGCGCACCTCTTCGGGCTGCGCGTGGTGGAGGTCCCGGTCGACCCGCTGACCTTCGAGGTCCGCGCCGGGGACATGGCCGCGGCGATCACCGATCGCACCGCCCTGGTGGTCGTCTCCGCCCCGTCCTACCCGCACGGGGTGATCGACCCGGTCGCCGGCGTCGCCGCCGCGGCCGCGGCGCGCGGGGTGCTCTGCCACGTCGACGCCTGCATCGGCGGCTGGTACCTCGGCCACCTCCGGCTCGCCCCGGACGCCCCGGACATCCCCGCGTTCGACCTGTCGGTGCCCGGCGTCACCTCGGTCTCGGCGGACCTGCACAAGTACGGGTACACGCCCAAGGGGGCCTCGGTACTGCTGTTCCGCGACGCGGAGCTCCGGCGCCACGGCTGGTTCGCGCAGGCCGGGTGGCCCGGCTATCCGGTGGTCAACCCCACGCTCCAGGGCACCCGTTCGGCGGCGCCGCTGGCCGGCGCCTGGGCGGTGCTGGAGCACATCGGCACCGACGGCTACACCGATCTCGCGCGGCGCGTGCAC
>NZ_JACADT010000181.1:0-8013 GCF_013421635.1 Streptomyces sp. UH6
ATCGACGCCGCGGGGGCGGGCGCCCGGTCCCTGGCCCCGCTCTCCCGCAGCGGGGTGCTCGCCGAGCCCCCGGCCGTGGGCCCCGGCGCCGTCTCCGGCCTGCTCGCCCGGCTGGCCGGTCATGTCGACCTGGTGCAGATGGCCGTGCGCGCCGGAGCCCCGGAATCGCTGCCGCCCGGCACCGACCTGGCCCAGCGGCTGCTGATCGTGCACGACTTCCCGCACGCCTTCGACGACCGTGCCGTCACCGCCCTGCGGTACCTCGCCGACGAGGGACCGCGTGCCGGCGTCCACCTGTTGCTGGTGGCCGACCGGGAGGACGCCGCCGGATTCGGCGCGCTCCTGGATCCGCTGTGGCGGTCCCTGCTGCGGCTGACCCCGGCTCCCGAGGACCACCTCGCCGACCCGTGGGTCTGCCACGCCTGGACGTACGAGCCCTCCCTGCCGCCCCGGGACGGCAGGACGCTGGAAGGGGTGCTGGACCGTGTGGCAGCCGCCCGGCGCCGGTGACTGTGCGTAACCCATTGCGAGCCAAGGAAAGGTAAAGACGCCCTTTACCTTTCCTTGGTGATTGGTGTACCTTCGGGCAGACGGAGGGGAGTACTCCCTGTCTGCTGCGGCGTTCCCGTCAATACGGCCCGGGCCAGAAGCCCCGGACCCGGGGCGTCGGCCCGCGGCTCGGCCGCCGGGTGGAAGAGACCTCCGGTTTCTCTCTGTGACCGGAGGTATCTGTGGAAGTTTCGTTGTCCCTGTGGGTCGCCACGGTGGCCGTCCTGGCCGTCCTGATCGGCGCCGACTTCTTCATCGGCCGCAAGCCGCACGACGTGTCGGTCAAGGAGGCCGGCATCTGGAGCGCCGTCTGGATCGGCCTCGCCTGTCTCTTCGGCCTCGGCCTGCTGTTCTTCGCCGGCGGTCAGCCCGCCGGTGAGTTCTTCGCGGGCTTCGTGACCGAGAAGTCGCTGAGCGTCGACAACCTCTTCGTCTTCGTCCTGATCATGGCGAAGTTCGCGGTGCCGTCGCAGTTCCAGCAGCGGGTGCTGCTGATCGGCGTACTGATCGCCCTGGTGCTGCGGGCCGTCTTCATCGCGGCGGGCGCCGCGATCATCAGCAGCTTCTCCTGGGTGTTCTACCTCTTCGGCGCGTTCCTGATCTACACCGCCTGGAAGCTGATCCAGGACGCGCGGTCGAAGGACGACGAGGAGGAGTTCGAGGAGAACCGTCTCCTCAAGGCCGCCGAGCGCCGCTTCGGCGTGGCCGACCGCTACCACGGCACCAAGCTGTGGATCCGTCAGAACGGCAAGCGGGTGATGACGCCGATGATGGTCGTCATCCTGGCCATCGGTACCACGGACGTGCTGTTCGCGCTGGACTCGATCCCCGCGATCTTCGGCCTGACCCAGGACCCGTACATCGTCTTCACCGCCAACGCCTTCGCCCTGATGGGTCTGCGGCAGCTGTACTTCCTGATCGGCGGGCTGCTCGAGAAGCTGGTCCACCTGTCCTACGGGCTGTCCGTGATCCTCGGCTTCATCGGCGTGAAGCTGGTGCTGCACGCGCTGCACGAGTCCGGGGTGCACGTCCCCGAGATATCCATCCCCGTCTCCCTCGGCGTGATCTGCGCCGTCCTGGTGATCACCACGATCACCAGCCTGATGGCCAACCGGAGGAAGGCGAAGGCCGAGGCGGAGGCCGAGACCGCAGGAGCCTGAGCGGACGGTCCCGGCCGGCGGAGAACCCGCCGGCCGGGACCGCGCGCTCGCGGTGCACGCCAAGTAATCGATTGAGAGGATCGGCGCATGAAAGTTCTGTCTGCCCGAAAGCGGCCCCCGGGGTCGGTTTGGGCGGTCGCGGCGCCGGTCCTCGCGGCGGTCGTGCTGATCTTCACCTGGGGCCGCTCCGTGCCGCCGGTGGCGGTCGCGCTGATGACCCTGGCGCTGGCGGCCGCGGTGCTCGCCGCGGTCCACCACGCCGAGGTGATAGCCCACCGGGTGGGCGAGCCCTTCGGTTCGCTGATCCTCGCCGTGGCGGTCACCATCATCGAGGTGGGGCTGATCGTCATGCTGATGGCGGGAGGCGGCGAACAGAGCGCGACGCTGGCCCGCGACACCGTCTTCGCCGCCGCGATGATCACCCTGAACGGCATCGTCGGCATCTCCCTGCTCGTCGCCTCGCTGCGGCACCGCACCGCCATCTTCAATTCCGAGGGCACCGGTGCCGCCCTGGCCACGGTGGCCACGCTGGCGACCCTCAGCCTGGTGCTGCCCAACTTCACCTCCAGCGCTCCTGGCCCGGAGTTCAGCGGCGCCCAGCTGGTGTTCGCCGCGGTCGCGGCGCTCGTCCTCTACTGCCTCTACGTCGCCACCCAGACGCGTCGGCACCGTGACTACTTCCTGCCCGTCGCCCGTGAGGGCGGCGTCCTCACCGAGGAGGACCACGCCGACGTGCCGTCCACCCGGACGGCCCTGGTCAGCGTGGGCCTGCTCGCCCTGGCCCTGATCGGTGTGGTCGGCCTCGCCAAAGGCGTCTCGCCCGCCATCGAGAGCGGTGTGGCGGCCGCCGGGATGCCGCACGCGGTCGTCGGTGTGGTCATCGCCCTGCTGGTGCTCCTGCCGGAGACCATCGCCGCGGTGCACGCGGCCCGCCGGGACCGGGTGCAGACCAGTCTCAACCTGGCCATCGGCTCCGCCATGGCCAGCATCGGCCTGACCATCCCCGCCGTCGCCGTGGCCTCGATCTGGCTGCACGGCCCGCTGGTCCTGGGGCTGGCCCCCACCCACATGGTGCTGCTCGCGCTGACCGTCCTGGTCGGCACGCTGACCATCGTGCCCGGCCGGGCCACACCGCTCCAGGCGGGCCTGCACCTGGCGATCCTGGCCGCTTATCTGGAACTGTCCGTCATCCCCTGAGCGTGCCGTGATAGACCCGTCGGAGCCGATCGCACGAGATCACCGCACCGGAGGTCCGCCCATGCCCCGCACGCTCGCCGACGCCCCGATCATGATCCTCAACGGGCCCAACCTGAACCTGCTCGGACAGCGCCAGGTGGAGATCTACGGCACGGGCACCCTCGCCGACGTGGAGGAGATGTGCGCCAAGGCGGCCGCCGCGCACGGCGGGACCGTCGACCTGCGGCAGTCCAACCACGAGGGCGAACTGATCGACTGGATCCACGAGGCCCGGCTCAACCACTGCGGCATCGTGATCAACCCGGCCGCCTACTCGCACACCTCGGTCGGCCTGCTGGACGCCCTCAACACCTGCGACGGGCTGCCGGTCGTCGAGGTGCACATCTCCAACATCCATCACCGCGAGGAGTTCCGGCACCACTCCTACGTCTCGCTGCGCGCCGACGGTGTGATCGCCGGCTGCGGCCTCCAGGGGTACGTCTTCGCGGTGGAGCGCGTCGCGGCCCTGGCGGGGGAGGGCGTCGCGCACACCTGACGCGCGACGCCCCGGCCCGTCACCAGCCGCGTGCCCGCCACTCCGGCAGGTGCGGGCGCTCGGCGCCCAGGGTCGTGTCGTCGCCGTGGCCCGGGTAGACCCAGGTCTCGTCCGGCAGGACGTCGAACAGCTTCGTCTCCACGTCGTGGATCAGGCTGGCGAAGGCCTCGGGGTCCTTCCTCGTGTTGCCCACGCCGCCCGGGAAGAGGCAGTCGCCGGTGAACACGTGCGGATGCCCGTGCGGGTCGTCGTAGACCAGGGCGACGGAGCCGGGGGTGTGGCCCACCAGGTGGCGCGCGGTGAGTTCCACGCGGCCCACCCGGATCACGTCGCCGTCGTCGACCAGCACGTCGGTCGGGACCGGGATGCCCTCGGCGTCCTCCCGGCCGGCGTAGGTGCGGGCGTTCGTGGCGGCCACCACCTCGGCGAGCGCCTGCCAGTGGTCGGGGTGGCGGTGGGTGGTGACGACCGAGGCGATCGAGTCGTCGCCGATGGAACCGATCAGGGTGTGGGCGTCGTTGGCCGCGTCGATCAGCAGCTGCTCGTCCGTGGCCCGGCACCGCAGCAGATACGCGTTGTTCCCCATCGGGCCGACCGCGATCTTCGTGATCATCAGGTCCTGCAGCTCGTGCACATCGGCCGGGCCGCCGACCTTCACCGCTCCCGTGTACGTCATGTCCGCAGCCTATAGCGGGGGCGGGGCCGGGGGCCCGTGGCGGGGGCGGGCCGGGGGCCCCGCGCCCGCCCGACGTGTCCGCCGTACGGGGGAGCCGCCGGGCCGGGGCAACCGGATCGGCGTGACACCCCACACCTTCGGGTGAAACGAAGCGGGATCGGCCGTGAATCGAATGTGCGTGCTATAAGCTCGGTAGCCCACACCGGGAAGCCCGGAAGCGCCCGATTTGTTGTAGAGGGCGGAAACCGGTGAAGTCCCCCGGTGCTGTCAGAGGCTCCCCCTACGCTGAGAAGGACGGGGGCCCCGCCCCTGTCATCTCCCCCAAGAAAGGTGCGGAACGGCGTGGCCGACCGTCTCATCGTCCGTGGCGCGCGCGAGCACAACCTGAAGAACGTCTCGCTCGACCTGCCACGCGACTCGCTCATCGTCTTCTCGGGTCTGTCGGGTTCGGGCAAGTCCTCCCTCGCCTTCGACACGATCTTCGCCGAGGGCCAGCGCCGCTACGTGGAGTCGCTCTCCTCGTACGCCCGGCAGTTCCTCGGCCAGATGGACAAGCCGGACGTGGACTTCATCGAAGGCCTCTCCCCGGCGGTCTCCATCGACCAGAAGTCGACCTCGCGCAACCCGCGCTCGACGGTCGGCACCATCACGGAGGTGTACGACTACCTCCGCCTGCTGTTCGCGCGGATCGGCAAGCCGCACTGCCCCGAGTGCGGCCGCCCCATCTCCCGCCAGTCGCCGCAGGCCATCGTGGACAAGGTGCTCGAGCTGTCCGAGGGCAGCCGGTTCCAGGTGCTGTCCCCGCTGGTGCGCGAGCGCAAGGGCGAGTTCGTCGACCTCTTCGCCGACCTGCAGACCAAGGGCTACAGCCGCGCCCGGGTGGACGGCGAGACGATCCAGCTCTCCGACCCGCCGAAGCTGAAGAAGCAGGAGAAGCACACCATCGAGGTGGTCGTGGACCGCCTCACGGTGAAGAGCTCCGCCAAGCGCCGCCTCACGGACTCCGTGGAGACCGCGCTCGGTCTCTCCGGCGGCATGGTCGTGCTCGACTTCGTCGACCTCCCGGCCGACGACCCCGAGCGCGAGCGGATGTACTCGGAGCACCTGTACTGCCCCTACGACGACCTCTCCTTCGAGGAGCTGGAGCCGCGCTCCTTCTCCTTCAACTCGCCCTTCGGCGCCTGCCCCGACTGCTCCGGCATCGGCACGCGCATGGAGGTCGACCCCGAGCTGATCGTCCCGGACCCGGAGAAGACGCTCGAGGAGGGCGCCATCCACCCGTGGTCCGCGGGCCACGCCAAGGAGTACTTCGGCCGCCTGGTCGACGCGCTCGCCGACGCCCTGGGCTTCCGCACCGACATCCCCTTCGCCGGGCTGCCCGCCCGCGCCAAGAAGGCGTTGCTGTACGGCCACAAGACCCAGATCGACGTCCGCTACCGCAACCGGTACGGCCGCGAGCGCCGGTACACCACGCCGTTCGAGGGCGCCGTCCCCTTCGTCAAGCGCCGCCACGAGGACGCCGAGACGGACAACAGCCGGGAGCGCTTCGAGGGCTACATGCGTGAGGTGCCCTGCCCCACCTGTGAGGGCACCCGCCTGAAGCCGATCGTCCTGGCGGTCACGGTGCACGGGAAGTCGATCGCCGAGATCTCCTCCCTGTCCATCAGCGAGTGCGCCGACTTCCTGGCCCAGCTCAAGCTGACCGGCCGCGAGAAGAAGATCGCCGAGCGGGTCCTCAAGGAGGTCAACGAGCGGCTGCGCTTCCTGGTCGACGTCGGCCTGGACTACCTCTCGCTCAACCGCGCCGCCGGCACGCTCTCCGGCGGCGAGGCCCAGCGCATCCGCCTGGCCACCCAGATCGGTTCCGGTCTGGTCGGCGTGCTCTACGTGCTCGACGAGCCGTCCATCGGTCTCCACCAGCGGGACAACCACCGCCTGATCGAGACCCTGGTCCGGCTGCGCGACATGGGCAACACGCTCATCGTCGTGGAGCACGACGAGGACACCATGAAGGCGGCCGACTGGATCGTCGACGTCGGTCCCGGCGCCGGCGAGCACGGCGGCTCCGTGGTGCACAGCGGCTCCCTCGAGGAACTGCTGGCCAACGCCAAGTCGGAGACCGGCAGGTACCTCTCCGGGAAGAAGTCCATCCCGGTGCCGGACGTCCGGCGGCCGCTCGACCCGGCGCGGCAGCTGACCGTGCGCGGGGCGCGCGAGAACAACCTGAAGGACGTCGACGTGTCCTTCCCGCTCGGAGTCTTCACCGCCGTCACCGGCGTCTCCGGCTCCGGCAAGTCGACGCTGGTCAACGACATCCTCTACACCCACCTGGCGCGTGAGCTGAACGGCGCCCGGCGGGTGCCGGGCCGTCACACCCGGGTCGAGGGCGACGACCTGCTCGACAAGGTCGTGCACGTCGACCAGTCGCCCATCGGCCGCACGCCGCGGTCCAACCCGGCGACCTACACCGGCGTCTTCGACCACGTCCGCAAGCTGTTCGCCGAGACCACCGAGGCGAAGGTCCGCGGCTACCTGCCCGGCCGCTTCTCCTTCAACGTCAAGGGCGGCCGCTGCGAGAACTGCTCCGGCGACGGCACGATCAAGATCGAGATGAACTTCCTCCCGGACGTCTACGTCCCGTGCGAGGTGTGCCACGGGGCCCGGTACAACCGGGAGACCCTGGAGGTGCACTACAAGGGGAAGAACATCGCCGAGGTCCTGAACATGCCGATCGAGGAGGCGCTGGACTTCTTCGAGGCGATCCCCGGCATCTCCCGCCACCTGCGCACCCTCAACGAGGTCGGCCTCGGCTACGTCCGCCTCGGCCAGTCGGCGACCACGCTCTCCGGCGGCGAGGCGCAGCGCGTCAAGCTCGCCACCGAGCTCCAGCGGCGCTCCAACGGGCGCACCGTGTACGTGCTCGACGAGCCGACCACCGGTCTGCACTTCGAGGACATCAGCAAGCTGCTGAAGGTGCTCTCCGGGCTGGTCGAGAAGGGCAACACGGTGATCGTCATCGAGCACAACCTCGATGTGATCAAGACGGCCGACTGGGTCGTCGACATGGGGCCCGAGGGTGGCGCCGGTGGCGGCATGGTCGTCGCCGAGGGCACGCCGGAGGAGGTGGCCGGGGTGCCTGCCAGCCACACCGGCAAGTTCCTGCGCGAGATCCTCGGCGACCGCGTCAGTGACGCGACGCCGGCGGCGAAGCCGCGTAAGCGGGCTGCGTCCCGCAAGGCCTGACGTCCCGCGCCGCGGCCCCCGCTCCCTCCCGGAGCGGGGGCCGCGCTCCGTCCGCCGCCGGTCCCTCCACGGCACCCAGGCCACCGTGCGCCACCCCCACGCCCGTTCCCTCCAAACGCCCCCGCCCGCTCCGTCCGCCCGCTCCGTCCGCCCGCACGGTGCGCAGGTCCTCCCCCCGTGCTGCGGGCATTCGTGCCGCTGGGGCGGCACGGGTGGGCGCAGGCCTCACGTTCGCACGTGACGGCTCGCTCCGCGGAACGCAAGCCTCTCTGGGAAGGGGGCGGGTCGGGGGATGAACAGTGCTGTCCGCCAAGGCTCCGGCTTGTGCGCGCCGCAGTGAGGTCACGTGCGTACGGCGCCGCCCGCTGGGGCGTGGTGGAGCGGACCGCTCGCCGCGGAGGGCGCCGCCCTGCGCCCGCCCTCCCCCAAGCTCTCGGCTTCGCTCGAGCAGGGGGGACCCCCATCGCCCCCTGGGCGGCCCAGCCGCCCGCAGGGCGGCGGGTGTGGCGTGGTGGTCGCCTGTGTGCTGTCCTCTGGGCGGCCCAGCCGCCCGCAGAGCGAGCCCTTGGGCGGCCCAGCTGCTCGCAAGGCGGGGTGGGGACTTCCGTGCTCGCACAGTGGTGGAGGGGGCTGGTTGTGCGGGCGGTGGCACG
>NZ_JACADT010000182.1:0-8008 GCF_013421635.1 Streptomyces sp. UH6
TGCGCCTCCCTGTGCGGCGGGCCCGTACCGCCCGCCCGCCGGGCCTCCGGGCCGGTTTCCGGCGACATGCGCGTCCGACGTGCGGTTGCCCGCCATTTCCCGCCCTGGCCCCACATCTAGTGGTTGGATGTGCGGCGTGACCCAGAAGTTGTGGTGGGTGTGGTCTTCGCGGCTCACGGCATCGCCTATGCTGGTGCTCGCTTCGAGGGGCCCACGGGGTCTGCGAGGCTGTTGAGTCTGCTTGTGAGGAGGGTTGGAACGCCATGCACTGCCCCTTCTGCAGGCACCCCGACAGCCGTGTCGTCGACAGCCGTACGACCGACGACGGCACGTCGATCCGCAGGCGGCGCCAGTGCCCGGAGTGCACCCGGCGGTTCACGACCGTCGAGACGTGCTCACTGATGGTGATCAAGCGTTCCGGGGTCACGGAGCCGTTCAGCCGGACCAAGGTCATCAACGGCGTCCGCAAGGCCTGCCAGGGCCGGCCGGTGACCGAGGACGCGCTGGCGAAGCTGGGGCAGCGGGTCGAGGAGGCGCTGCGCGCCACCGGCAGTGCCGAGCTCACGACACACGATGTGGGGCTGGCCATACTCGGCCCGCTCCAGGAGCTCGATCTGGTGGCCTATCTGCGCTTCGCGTCCGTCTACCGGGCGTTCGAGTCCCTGGAGGACTTCGAGGGCGCGATCGCGGAGCTGAGGGAAGCCAGGCCGCGTCCCGCCCCCGACGAGGACGCCCCTGACGAGGACGCCTCGGGTGAGGACGCTTCGGGCGAGCGGGCCCGGGAAGACGACCGCGGGCAGGTGGAGCAGGAGAAGGCTCCCGTGCCCGTGAGCACCGCCGACTGAACGGCGGACCGGCACCGGAGGCAGCGGCTCCGGAGGCCGGCCGGGCGGCGGTGGAGGAAAGACAGGTCGCGGAAGACGCAGCGAGGGCGTTCCGCGGCGAACAGGACAGATTCGTGCCACGGGAAGAACGCGGCACTTCAGGGCGTTTTGCCCGATACAGGGAGGCGGCATGACAGAGACGGCGAGCGGTCCGGCACGAGGTTCCCGAGCCAAGGGATCCAAGGCTGCTGCGGCCCGGCAGGGACTGCGCATCGAGCGCATCCACACCACCCCCGGCGTGCACCCGTACGACGAGGTGGCCTGGGAGCGCCGTGACGTCGTCATGACCAACTGGCGCGACGGCTCGATCAACTTCGAGCAGCGTGGCGTCGAGTTCCCCGACTTCTGGTCGGTGAACGCGGTCAACATCGTCACCAGCAAGTACTTCCGCGGCGCGGTCGGCACGCCGCAGCGGGAGACCGGCCTCCGGCAGCTGATCGACCGGATCGTGAAGACGTACCGCAAGGCCGGCGAGGACAACAAGTACTTCGCCTCGCCCGCGGACGCCGAGATCTTCGAGCACGAGCTGGCCTACGCGCTGCTGCACCAGATCTTCAGCTTCAACAGCCCGGTCTGGTTCAACGTCGGCACGCCGCAGCCGCAGCAGGTCTCCGCCTGCTTCATCCTCTCCGTCGACGACTCCATGGAGTCGATCCTGGAGTGGTACAAGGAAGAGGGCATGATCTTCAAGGGCGGTTCCGGCGCAGGCCTGAACCTGTCCCGCATCCGCTCCTCCAAGGAGCTCCTCTCCTCCGGCGGCAACGCCTCCGGCCCGGTCTCCTTCATGCGCGGCGCCGACGCCTCCGCGGGAACCATCAAGTCGGGCGGCGCCACCCGCCGTGCCGCCAAGATGGTCATCCTCGACGTCGACCACCCCGACGTGGAGAACTTCATCGAGACCAAGGTGAAGGAGGAGGAGAAGATCCGCGCCCTGCGCGACGCGGGCTTCGACATGGACCTGGGCGGCGACGACATCACGTCCGTCCAGTACCAGAACGCCAACAACTCGGTCCGCGTGAACGACGAGTTCATGAAGGCCGTGGAATCCGGCTCGCAGTTCGGGCTGCGCGCCCGGATGACCGGCGAGGTCATCGAGGAGATCGACGCCAAGAGCCTCTTCCGCAAGATGGCGGAGGCCGCCTGGGCGTGCGCCGACCCGGGCATCCAGTACGACGACGTCATCAACCACTGGCACACGTGCCCGGAGTCCGGCCGGATCAACGGCTCGAACCCGTGCAGCGAGTACATGCACCTGGACAACACGTCCTGCAACCTCGCGTCGCTGAACCTGATGAAGTTCCTGAAGGACGACGGCAAGGGCAACCAGTCCTTCGACGTCGAGCGCTTCCAGAAGGTCGTCGAGCTGGTCATCACCGCGATGGACATCTCGATCTGCTTCGCGGACTTCCCCACCGAGAAGATCGGTGAGAACACCCGCGCCTTCCGTGAGCTGGGCATCGGCTACGCCAACCTCGGCGCCCTGCTGATGGCCACCGGTCACGCCTACGACTCGGACGGCGGCCGCGCCCTCGCCGGCTCCATCACCTCCCTGATGACCGGCACCGCCTACCGCCGCTCCGCCGAGCTGGCCGCCGTCGTCGGCCCGTACGACGGCTACGCCCGCAACGCCGAGCCGCACCAGCGCGTGATGAAGCAGCACTCCGACGCCAACGCCGTGGCCGTCCGCATGGACGACCTGGACTCCCCGGTGTGGGCCGCCGCCACCGAGGCCTGGCAGGACGTCCTGCGCCTGGGCGCGGAGAACGGCTTCCGCAACTCCCAGGCGTCCGTCCTGGCCCCGACCGGCACCATCGGTCTGGCCATGGGCTGCGACACCACGGGCGTCGAGCCGGACCTGGCCCTGGTCAAGTTCAAGAAGCTCGTCGGCGGCGGTTCGATGCAGATCGTCAACGGCACCGTGCCGCAAGCCCTGCGCCGCCTGGGCTACCAGGAGGAGCAGATCGAGGCGGTCGTCGCCCACATCGCCGAGCACGGCAACGTGATCGACGCCCCGAGCCTCAAGCCGGAGCACTACGAGGTCTTCGACTGCGCCATGGGCGAGCGCGCCATCTCCCCGATGGGCCACGTCCGCATGATGGCCGCGATCCAGCCGTGGATCTCGGGCGCCATCTCCAAGACGGTCAACATGCCGGAGACGGCGACCGTCGAGGAGGTCGAGGAGATCTACTTCGAGGCGTGGAAGCTGGGCGTCAAGGCGCTGGCCATCTACCGCGACAACTGCAAGGTCGGCCAGCCCCTCTCCGCCAAGAAGAAGGAGGAGGAGAAGAAGGCCGAGCCGGTCGCCGAGGCCCCGGCCAAGGTCGAGAAGGTCGTCGAGTACCGCCCGGTGCGCAAGCGCCTGCCGAAGGGACGGCCCGGGATCACCACCTCCTTCACCGTCGGCGGCGCCGAGGGCTACATGACCGCCAACTCCTACCCGGACGACGGTCTCGGTGAGGTCTTCCTGAAGATGTCGAAGCAGGGCTCGACCCTCGCCGGCATGATGGACGCCTTCTCGATCGCCGTCTCGGTGGGCCTGCAGTACGGCGTGCCGCTGGAGACCTACGTCTCGAAGTTCACCAACATGCGCTTCGAGCCGGCCGGCATGACGGACGACCCGGACGTGCGGATGGCGCAGTCGATCGTCGACTACATCTTCCGCCGTCTGGCGCTGGACTTCCTGCCCTTCGAGACGCGGTCCGCGCTCGGCATCCACACCGCCGAGGAGCGCCAGCGCCACCTGGAGACCGGTTCCTACGAGCCGATCTTCGAGGAGGACGACCTGGACACCGAGACCCTCGCCCAGTCGGCGCCCGTGGTGACGCCGAAGGCCGAGGCCCCGGCCGCCAAGCCGGCGCCGCGCGAGTCGCACACCAACGCGGAGCTGGTCGAGATGCAGCTGGGCATCCAGGCCGACGCCCCGCTGTGCTTCTCCTGCGGCACCAAGATGCAGCGGGCCGGTTCCTGCTACGTCTGCGAGGGCTGCGGCTCCACCAGCGGCTGCAGCTGACGGCGGGCGAGGTCGCGTGACCGCGACGGGTGACGCGATCCGCTGAGCACACCGACGGCGGGAGGGGCTTTCGCTCCTCCCGCCGTCGTGTGTGTCGCCGGGGCTTGCCACCGGGGCGAGGCGCTGGCAGGCTCATCGACATGATCAAGAGAATCGAGTCCTCCCTCCGCCGGTGAGCGAGGCGACCGGGACGGAGCTTCCCGGATCCAGGACCCCACTGTTCGACCACGCCCTCCGGCTGCACCGGCTGACCCCCGACGCCCCGCTGCCGCGCGGCGGCGAGCCCTTCCCGGACGACGAGGACCGTCGCCGACGGCCACGGCCGGAGCACCCGCCCAGGCGTGAGCTGATCGGCGTCGGCGTCGCGGCCGTCCTCGACGAGCACTTCACCGCCCCTCAGGCGCCGCCCGAGCGTCTGACGGGCCGGTTCCGTGACGTGCACGTGCCCATCCATCCCGTCCCGTGCGTCGGTGAGGCCGCGCTGCGCGCACCGGCGCGGGCACGGGAGGCCGGGCGCCGGCTCGTCCGGCGCGGCACCGACAGGGACGACGTGATCGTCGGAACGGCGCTGCTCGCCGCGGTGGGCACCGCCGACGACATCCCGTACCTCCAGACCGTCGGCCTGCTCTCCGACACGTGCGGCCCGCTCACGGCGCACGCCCTGGAGCGGCTGCCGGGCGGCGCCGAGGCGCTGCTCTGGCTGGCCGACCGCGTGGCGGGCTGGGGACGGGTGTACGTGGTCGAGGCGCTCTGCCGGCTGGTCGACGGCCGCCCGGACGTCCGGCGGTGGCTGCTGCGCAGAGCGGTCGACGGCGACTTCCTCAACGGGTACTTCGCCGGGAAGGTCGCCCAGGCAGCCGGTCTGCGGGAAGCCCTCGCCGCAGCGGACGTGGACCCCGAGATCGTGGAGCATGCCGGCGGGCTCCTGCACGTGCTCATGTGGAGCCAGGGCATGGGGACGACCCTCAGCGGCTGTCCGGACGCCGAGGCGCTGCTCACGGCACATCTGCGCCACCTCGACCGGCTCGGTCCCACTCCCGACCGCTACCGTCTCGCCGCCGTCCTCGCGCGGGACCTCGGCGAAGACGGGGACCCGGGCTCGATCGCCCCGGTCCGGCGGTGGCAGCTCCACCGGGACGGCTACCTGGCGCTTCTCGACCGGGAGGACTGGTGCGGGACGGCGCGGAACGCCCTGGCGGCGGGTGACGTCGCGATGATCCGGCTCGCGGGGACGACGTCCGGAACGATGTCCGGTACGGGACTGCGGGCGTTCGACGACAGGCCGGCCCCGTCGGGCGAGGCTCAGGCGCCGTAGGGACCGTGGCGCCCCCGCGCCGCCTCCACGGTCCCCCGGCGGCTCCCCGCCGGGTCGTGGAGGCAGCGGGGCGGGTCGTCAGCCGCCGCTCACGGCGCCCATGACCTGGGGGAAGCGCTCCGCGTCGTCGAAGCCGCGGACCGCCGGACGGTACCGCCAGTGACCGCCCTCCCGGACGAACTCGGCCAGCGTGGCCGCCCGCGCGCCGGAGACGGCCGCGAAGTCGCCCTCGTCCAGCGCCACGTGCCCCTCGGCCACCCGGTACCGGGCGTGCGGGACCTCGGCGAAGGCGCGCTCCACGGTGCCCTGCTGTATGACCGCGCCCACCACGACGCGGCCGAACCGCTCCGCGAGACGGCCGAGTTCCAGGGTCATCACCTCGTCCCAGCCGAACCCCTTGCCGTCCCGGCTGTCCCGGTGGAGGGTGATCGTGCCGTCCGGCGAGCGGCTGTCGAAGTGCACCACGTACACGGGCGCCCCGTGCGGGTCGTCGTGCCGGTAGGCCGCCGCCACCAGGTCGAGGTCGATGGCAGGCTGTCCCATCGGGCTGGGATCCCACTTCAGTGACACCTCGACCTTGGCGATCCCCTTGCCGATGCCGGAAGTGCTGCCGGACATGCTCTCCCCTTCCCTAAGCCTGAGTCCGTGAGGCTCCCGACGCCCGTGGCCCAAGAGGGAGTTGCCCACCCCCTGGTCCAACCGGGCCGCGCAGAAAGCCGGTTGTCCATCCTGCCACGCGTGTGCGAGCCATCACCGGGAAGTGCGCCGGTAGTTCGCGCCCTCCAGCGGCGGGTCCTGTGGCCTTACGATGGCGCGGTGCTGGTCAAGTGGATTCGCTGCACGGTGACGGACCCCCGCGGGTTCGAACAGGGGCAGCGGAAATGGGCGGGTCTGCGCGGCGAGTCCGGCTTCCAGGGGCAGGGTGGGGGCTGGAGCCGGATGCGGCCGGGCGTCGTGCACCTCTTCTCCTTCTGGGAGAGCCGGGTGCTCTACGACTCGTTCATGGCGCTCTCCCACGACCGGCTGGCCACCGCCCAGGCCGGCACGTACCGGGACACCCGGGTCCGGCTCTTCACCCACCGGTTCGATGTGAAGACCGGCTTCCAGCCGCGGTTCGCCGAGGCGGACCGGGTCCGCGTGGCCCACTGCCGGGTGCGGGAGGAGCGGGCCGAGCACTTCGCGCTGATGCAGGAGAAGGTGTGGAACCCGGCCATGGCCGGTTCGCCGGGCATGGTGCGGGGGATCTTCGCGGAGGCGCCGGGCCCCGAGTTCATGATCCTCTCCATGTGGCAGTCGGCGGCCGAGCGCGCCAAGTACCGCACCGAGCGCATCGAGCGGCTCTCCCTGCGGGCCCAGTTGGAGGCGGACGTCGCGGATCTCGACGGCGACATAGTCGATCTGGAGCCCACCTGGACCGTCGTCCCCGCCACCCGCCCCTGACGCGGCGCGAGTTTCGGGGACCGGCCGTGACGGGTGAGGTTCACGGGTCGTGACGAACTGGGTTCACGGTCCGTGACGATCCGTGTGACGGTCCGCGACGATCCGGGTGACGGTCCGCGACAGGCGGCCGGACGCGGCGTGACCCGTGGGCGACATGACCAGCGCACGACAGGAATGTGTCACGTTCCCGATCTAGGGTTCCGGTATGGCCCGACCACGCCGCATCGTCCTCGTCCGGCACGGCGAGTCCGCGGGAAACGCCGACGACTCCCTCTACGAGCGCACCCCGGACCACGCCCTCCCCCTTACCGCCCAGGGCTGGAGGCAGGCCGAGGAGACCGGGCGCAGACTCCGTGAACTGTTCGGGCAGGAGCGGGTGAGCGTCTACGTGTCGCCCTACCGCCGTACCCATGAGACCTTTCAGGCGTTCGGCCTCGATCCCGCGCGGGTACGGATCCGGGAGGAACCCCGGCTGCGCGAGCAGGACTGGGGGAACTGGCAGGACCGGGCGGACGTGGCGCGCCAGAAGGCCAACCGCGACGCGTACGGCCACTTCTTCTACCGCTTCGCCCAGGGCGAGTCGGGCGCCGACGTCTACGACCGGGTCGGCGGTTTCCTGGAAAGCCTGTTCCGCAGCTTCGAGGACGCCAGCCACCCGCCGAACGTCCTGCTGGTCACCCACGGCCTGGCGATGCGGCTGTTCTGCATGCGCTGGTTCCACTGGACCGTCGACGAGTTCGAGTCGCTCTCCAATCCGGGGAACGGCGAGACGCGCATGCTCGTTCTCGGGGAGAACGGCAAGTACACCCTGGACCGGCCCTTTGACCGCTGGCGCGAGCCGGTACCGGAAGGCTCTGGTCGGCAGCAGGGCCGATCGGCAGGATGGCAGCGTGACCACCACCACCCATGACCCCTCTTCCGCACCGGGGGCGCGCCTGGACCGTGCCCTCGCCTCCCTGACCGGCCTCACCGTGGGCGACGCCCTCGGCTCCCAGTTCTTCGTTCCCGCCAACGGTCCGCTGCTGCACGGCGGCGAACTCCCGCCCGGCCGGTGGGGCTGGACCGACGACACCGAGATGGCCTGCTCGGTGGTGGCCGTCCTCGCCGCGCACGACGCCGTCGACCAGGACGAGCTGGCCGCGGCCTTCGCCCGCCACCACGACTTCGACCGCGGCTACGGTCCGGCCGTCAACCGGATGCTGCGCCTGGTCCGTGAGGGCGGCGACTGGCGCGAGCTGTCCGGCGCCCTCTTCGACGGCCAGGGCTCCTGGGGCAACGGCGCGGCCATGCGGGTCGCCCCGCTGGGCGCCTGGTTCGCCGACGACCCGGAGCGCGCGGTCCGCGAGGCCACCCTCTCCG
>NZ_JACADT010000183.1:0-7987 GCF_013421635.1 Streptomyces sp. UH6
CCGTCGCTCCAGGCGTGCCGGTGCTGGGCGGAGATGGGCGCGGCCAGGCCCCGGCGCAGGTTCTCCAGGGTCCCGCGCTCACTGAACCCGGCGCCCTTGAACGGCCCCTCGTCGCGGTCGGCGATCCACTCGTGCCAGGCCGCCTCCACGTCCGCCGCCGTGAGGGCGAAACCGTGCCGCGCCAGCAGCAGGCCGCAGAAGACGGCGTACTCGGTGTCGTCGGTGCCCGCCGGCTCGTCCTGGACGTACCCGGTGATGCGGCCCCAGCGGGCGCGGATCTCCGAGGGCCGCATGTTCTCCGCGGGCGCGCCCAGCGCGTCCCCGACCGCCAGGCCCAGGAGCGCTCCGCGCGCCCGGGCGCGCAGGTCCGGTGTGCCGACGGCCGCCATGCGCGCCTCCTAGACGGGAGGGATGTCCCTTGTGCCCTTGTGAGGATCTGTGCCACGCCGCCGCCCCGGCCGACCCTCGGACACGCCGACGTCACCCGGACGACATGTGTGCGCATCCTTCTTCGAATGAGCGAATGCGGCGAAACCCGCAGGTGAGGGCAGCCTTCCCTTGCTGGCGGGGTAGGCGTGAGAGGCGTAAGTTGGGGAACATCAAAAAATAGACCCAGTCCAAACTGGCGCGGTCGACGATGTCCGCGCACCCGGTACGACCCCGAGTGGGAGACATGGCCGTTCTCGAGATACAGGCGCCGCTGCACGAGGCGCACCGTGACAACCACACCCACCGCGACGTCAACGGCGGCTGGCTGCGCCCCGCGGTCTTCGGCGCGATGGACGGCCTGGTGTCGAACCTGGCGCTGATGACGGGCGTGGCGGGCGGCGCCGCCTCCAGCAGCGCGGTGGTGATCGCCGGACTCGCCGGCCTCGCGGCCGGGGCCTGCTCGATGGCGGCCGGCGAGTACACCTCCGTCGCCTCGCAGCGCGAACTCGTCGAGGCCGAACTGGACGTCGAGCGCCGCCAGCTGGCCCGTCACCCGCAGGCCGAGGAGGCGGAGCTCGCCGCCCTCTACCAGGCGCGCGGCGTGGACGCCGCCACCGCCCGCGAGGTCGCCCGCCAGCTCTCCAAGGACCCGGAGCAGGCGCTGGAGATCCACGCCCGTGAGGAGCTGGGTATCGACACGGGCGACCTGCCCTCCCCGAAGGTCGCCGCGGTCTCCTCCTTCACCTCCTTCGCGCTCGGCGCCATGCTGCCCGTGCTGCCCTACCTGCTCGGCGCCACCGCCCTGTGGCCCGCGGTGCTGCTCGCCCTGGCCGGCCTCTTCCTGTGCGGCGCGGTGGTCGCCAAGGTGACCGCCCGCAGCTGGTGGTACAGCGGCCTGCGCCAGCTCGCCCTCGGCGGCGCCGCCGCAGGCGTCACCTACCTGCTGGGCAGCCTGATCGGCACCGCCGTCGGCTGACCCGCCCCCCCGGGCCTCCGTGCGACGGCCGCCACCGCGGACCCGGTGGCGGCCGTCGCACGTGCACCCTCCCGGGTGACACGCACGAGTCCTGTGCAGGTCAATGGCGTTACGGCGATGTGACATTCGTCCCCGCGACGCATCCGGAACACGGCCGTATCATGAAGGCCGCTCACCTGTGTGAGCGGCCGCACATCACGTGGCCGTCCCTGGTTTCGCATACGAGGCCACGGGGCATGAGCCGGAACGCGCCGGGCAAGGACGCCCGCGGCGCGCCTCTGTAGAACACGGGCGACGAAGCCTGTACCCAGGAAAACGTCAGGACATTCCCTGGCATGTCCTGCGCATGCCCGCCGGCACCCCGGCGGAGGACCGGCCGCGCCCCCCGCGTCCACATGGTGGAACGGAGTATCCGATTCCTGGTCTCCGTCTCACTATGTAACGCACGAGTATCTTCGCCCCACCTCAGCAGAGGGCCAACGTCGTCCCTCGGCAACCGTGCCCCCAGAGCCCCAGCGCCTGGGAGGACATTTCCGCCACATGACGACGACGGGAGAGCCGATGCGTACGCCGCGCCAGCCGTCCCAGCACTCCACGAACGGCCGTAACTGGTCGTACATGGATGCTCGCCCTGCTGCCCAGGGCCTCTACGACCCGCGCGACGAGCACGACGCCTGCGGCGTCGGATTCGTAGCCACCCTCACCGGCGAGGCGACCCACACGCTGGTCGACCAGGCCCTGACCGTGCTCCGCAACCTCGAGCACCGCGGCGCCACCGGCTCCGAGCCCGACTCCGGCGACGGCGCCGGCATCCTCTCCCAGGTCCCCGACGCCTTCCTCCGCGAGGTCGCCGGCTTCACGCTCCCCGAGGCCGGCCACTACGCCGTCGGCATCGCCTTCCTCCCGCAGGACGGCACGGACGAGGCCGCCGCCCGGATCGACGCCGTCGCGGCCGAGGAGAACCTCACGGTCCTCGGCTGGCGCGAGGTCCCGGTCGCCCCCGACCTGCTCGGCGCGACCGCCCGCTCCACCATGCCGGCGTTCCGCCAGATCTTCGTGACCGACGGAAGCTCCTCCGGCATCGAGCTGGACCGCAAGGCGTTCGTGCTGCGCAAGCGCGCCGAACGCGAGCTGGGCGTCTACTTCCCGTCGCTGTCGGCCCGCACCATCGTCTACAAGGGCATGCTGACCACCGGCCAGCTCGAGCCCTTCTTCCCGGACCTCTCCGACCGCCGCTTCGCCTCGGCGATCGCCCTGGTCCACTCCCGGTTCTCCACCAACACGTTCCCGAGCTGGCCGCTCGCGCACCCCTACCGGTTCATCGCCCACAACGGCGAGATCAACACCGTCAAGGGCAACCGGAACTGGATGAAGGCCCGCGAGTCCCAGCTCGTCTCCGAGCTCTTCGGGGAGGAGGAGCTGGAGCGGATCTTCCCGGTCTGCACCCCGGACGCCTCCGACTCCGCCTCCTTCGACGAGGTCCTGGAACTCCTGCACCTCGGCGGCCGCTCGCTGCCGCACAGCGTGCTGATGATGATCCCGGAGGCGTGGGAGAACCACCCCACCATGGACCCGGCCCGCCGCGCGTTCTACCAGTACCACGCGGCCATGATGGAGCCCTGGGACGGCCCGGCCTGCGTCACCTTCACCGACGGCACCCAGGTCGGCGCGGTCCTCGACCGCAACGGCCTGCGCCCCGGCCGCTACTGGATCACCGACGACGGCCTCGTCGTCCTCGGCTCCGAGGTCGGCGTCCTCGACATCGCCCCCGAGAAGGTCGTCCGCAAGGGCCGCCTCCAGCCGGGCCGCATGTTCCTCGTCGACACGGCCGAGGGCCGCATCATCGAGGACGACGAGATCAAGCACGCCCTCGCCACCGAGCACCCCTACCAGCAGTGGCTCGAGGACGCCGAGATCGAGCTCGAGGACCTCCCCGAGCGCGAGCACATCGTGCACACGCACGCCTCGGTCACCCGCCGCCAGCAGACCTTCGGCTACACCGAGGAAGAGCTGCGCGTCATCCTCGCCCCCATGGCGAAGTCCGGCGCCGAGCCCATCGGCTCCATGGGCACCGACACGCCCATCGCCGCCCTCTCCCAGCGCCCCCGCCTGCTGTTCGACTACTTCACGCAGCTGTTCGCGCAGGTCACCAACCCGCCGCTGGACGCCATCCGCGAGGAGCTCGTCACCTCGCTGCGCTCCCCGCTCGGCCCGCAGGGCAACCTGCTGGAGCCCACCGCGGAGTCCTGCCGCAGCGTCGTCCTGCCCTTCCCGGTCATCGACAACGACGAGCTGGCCAAGCTCATCCACATCAACGCCGACGGCGACATGCCCGGCATGAAGGCGGCCACCCTCTCCGGTCTCTACCGGGTCTCCGGCGGCGGCGAGGCGCTCACCGCCCGCCTCGACGAGATCTGCGCCGAGGCCGACGCCGCCATCGCCGGCGGCGCCCGCCTGATCGTCCTCTCCGACCGGCACTCCGACGCCGAGCACGCGCCGATCCCGTCGCTGCTGCTCACCGCGGCCGTCCACCACCACCTCATCCGCACCAAGCAGCGCACCCAGGTGGGCCTGCTGGTCGAGGCCGGCGACGTCCGCGAGGTCCACCACGTCGCCCTGCTCATCGGCTACGGCGCCGCCGCGGTCAACCCGTACCTGGCGATGGAGTCCGTCGAGGACCTGGTCCGCGCGGGCACGTTCCTGCCCGGCATCGAGGCCGAGCAGGCCATCCGCAACCTGATCTACGCCCTCGGCAAGGGCGTCCTGAAGGTCATGTCGAAGATGGGCATCTCCACCGTCGCCTCCTACCGCGGCGCCCAGGTCTTCGAAGCGGTCGGCCTCGACGAGGAGTTCGTCCACCGCTTCTTCGACGGCACCGCCACCAAGATCGGCGGCGTCGGCATCGACGTCGTCGCCCAGGAGGTCGCCGCCCGCCACGCCAAGGCCTACCCGGTCACCGGCATCGCGCCCGCCCACCGCGCGCTCGAGATCGGCGGCGAGTACCAGTGGCGGCGCGAGGGCGAGCCCCACCTGTTCGACCCGGAGACCGTCTTCCGTCTCCAGCACTCCACGAAGACCGGCCGCTACGACGTCTTCAAGAAGTACACCGACCGGGTGAACGAGCAGTCCGAGCGCCTGATGACGCTCCGCGGCCTGTTCGGCTTCACCTCCGACCGCCCCTCGATCCCCGTCGAGGAGGTCGAGCCGGTCTCCGAGATCGTCAAGCGCTTCTCCACCGGCGCCATGTCGTACGGCTCCATCTCCAAGGAGGCGCACGAGACCCTCGCCATCGCCATGAACCAGCTGGGCGCCAAGTCCAACACCGGTGAGGGCGGCGAGGACCCGGACCGCCTGTACGACCCGGCGCGCCGCTCGGCGATCAAGCAGGTCGCCTCCGGCCGCTTCGGCGTCACCAGCGAGTACCTGGTCAACGCCGACGACATCCAGATCAAGATGGCCCAGGGCGCCAAGCCCGGCGAGGGCGGCCAGCTGCCCGGCCACAAGGTCTACCCGTGGGTCGCGAAGACCCGGCACTCGACGCCGGGCGTGGGGCTCATCTCCCCGCCGCCGCACCACGACATCTACTCCATCGAGGACCTCGCCCAGCTCATCCACGACCTGAAGAACGCCAACCCCAAGGCCCGCATCCACGTGAAGCTGGTCTCCGAGGTCGGCGTCGGCACGGTCGCGGCGGGCGTCTCCAAGGCCCACGCGGACGTCGTGCTGATCTCCGGCCACGACGGCGGCACCGGCGCCTCCCCGCTGACCTCGCTGAAGCACGCGGGCGGCCCCTGGGAGCTCGGCCTCGCCGAGACCCAGCAGACCCTGCTGCTCAACGGCCTGCGCGACCGCATCGTCGTGCAGACCGACGGCCAGCTGAAGACCGGCCGCGACGTGATCATCGCCGCGCTGCTCGGCGCCGAGGAGTTCGGCTTCGCCACCGCGCCGCTGGTCGTCTCCGGCTGCGTCATGATGCGCGTCTGCCACCTCGACACCTGTCCGGTCGGCATCGCCACCCAGAACCCGGTCCTGCGCGAGCGGTTCACCGGCAAGGCCGAGCACATCGTCAACTTCTTCACCTTCATCGCCGAAGAGGTCCGCGAACTCCTCGCCGAGCTGGGCTTCCGCTCCATCGCCGAGGCCGTCGGCCACGCCGAGGTCCTCGACGTCACCCGCGCCGTCGACCACTGGAAGGCCCAGGGCCTCGACCTCGCGCCCCTCCTCCACGTGCCCGCGCTGCCCGAGGGCGCCGCGCGCCACCAGGTGATCGCCCAGGACCACGGCCTGGAGAAGGCGCTCGACAACGAGCTGATCAAGCTCGCCGCCGACGCCCTGGCCGTCAACGACGCCGGCGACGTCCGGCCGGTGCGCGCCCAGGTCCCGGTCCGCAACATCAACCGGACCGTCGGCACCATGCTCGGCCACGAGGTGACCAAGAAGTTCGGTGGCGCGGGCCTGCCCGACGACACCATCGACATCACCTTCACCGGCTCGGCCGGCCAGTCCTTCGGCGCCTTCGTCCCGCGCGGCATCACACTGCGCCTGGAGGGCGACGCCAACGACTACGTCGGCAAGGGCCTCTCCGGCGGCCGCCTGGTCGTCCGCCCGGACCGCGGCGCCAGCCACCTCGCGGAGAACTCCGTCATCGCCGGCAACACCGTCGCCTACGGCGCCACCAGCGGTGAGCTGTTCCTGCGCGGCGCGACCGGCGAGCGGTTCTGCGTCCGCAACTCCGGCGCCCTGATCGTCTCCGAGGGCGTGGGCGACCACGGCTGCGAGTACATGACCGGCGGCCAGGCCGTCGTCCTCGGCCCGACCGGACGCAACTTCGCGGCCGGCATGTCCGGCGGCACCGCCTACGTCCTGGACCTGAACCCCGGGTACGTCAACGCCGGCAACCACGACGCCGTCGAGACCCTCGACGACACCGACCGCGCCTGGCTGCACGACGTGGTGCGCCGCCACCAGGAGGAGACCGGCTCGACCGTCGCCGAGAAGCTCCTGGCCGACTGGGACGACGCCGTCCAGCGGTTCAGCAAGATCATCCCCAGCACGTACAAGGCAGTGCTCGCCGCCAAGGACGCCGCCGAGCTCGCCGGACTCGACGAGTCCGCGATCACCGAGAAGATGATGGAGGCGGCGACCAATGGCTGATCCCAAGGGCTTTCTCAACCACGGCCGTGAAGTCGCCCGGTCCCGGCCGGTCGAGGAGCGGCTGAAGGACTGGAACGAGGTCTACGTCCCCGGCTCCCTGCTGCCGATCGTCAGTCAGCAGGCCAGCCGCTGCATGGACTGCGGCATCCCGTTCTGCCACAACGGCTGCCCGCTCGGGAACCTGATCCCCGAGTGGAACGACTACGCCTACCGCGAGGACTGGCAGAACGCCTCCGAGCGGCTGCACGCCACCAACAACTTCCCGGAGTTCACCGGGCGGCTGTGCCCGGCGCCCTGCGAGTCGGCGTGCGTCCTCGGCATCAGCCAGCCGGCGGTCACCATCAAGAACGTCGAGGTCTCGATCATCGACAAGGCCTGGGACAGCGGCGACGTCCGCCCCCAGGCGCCGGAGCGCCTGTCCGGCAAGACCGTCGCCGTGATCGGCTCCGGCCCGGCCGGCCTGGCCGCCGCCCAGCAGCTCACCCGCGCCGGCCACACCGTCGCCGTCTACGAGCGCGCGGACCGCATCGGAGGCCTCCTCCGCTACGGCATCCCCGAGTTCAAGATGGAGAAGCGGCACATCAACCGCCGCATCGAGCAGATGCGCGCGGAGGGCACCAAGTTCCGCACCGGTGTGGAGATCGGCCGCGACGTCGAGGCCGAGTCGCTGCGCAAGCGCTACGACGCCGTCGTGCTCGCCGTCGGCGCCACCACGGCGCGCGACCTGCCGGTGCCCGGGCGCGAGCTCAAGGGCATCTACCAGGCGATGGAGTACCTGCCGCTGGCCAACAAGGTGCAGGAGGGCGACTACGTCACCACGCCCGTCTCCGCCGAGGGCAAGCACGTCGTCGTCATCGGCGGCGGCGACACCGGCGCCGACTGCGTCGGCACGGCCCACCGCCAGGGCGCGGCCTCCGTCACCCAGCTGGAGATCATGCCCCGCCCGAACGACGACCGGGACCCGGTCGGCCAGCCCTGGCCGACCTTCCCGATGCTCTACAAGGTGACCTCCGCGCACGAGGAGGGCGGCGAGCGGGTCTACTCCGTCTCCACCACCCACTTCGAGGGCGACGAGGACGGCAACGTCCAGTGGCTGCACCTCACCGAGGTCGCCTTCGTCGACGGCAAGCTCACCCCGAAGCCGGGCACCGAGCGGAAGATCCCCGCCCAGCTGGTCACCCTGGCCATGGGCTTCACCGGGACCGACCGCGAGAACGGCCTGGTCGACCAGCTCGGCCTGGAGCTCGACGCGCGGGGCAACATCGCCCGCGACAAGAACTTCCAGACCAACGTCCCCGGCGTCTTCGTCGCCGGTGACGCGGGCCGCGGCCAGTCGCTCATCGTGTGGGCCATCGCCGAGGGCCGCAGCGCCGCCCGCGGCGTCGACCGGCACCTCACCGGCACCAGCGCCCTCCCGGCGCCGATCCT
>NZ_JACADT010000184.1:0-7985 GCF_013421635.1 Streptomyces sp. UH6
GTCCTTGCGGGCGCGGGCGGCCTCACGCTGCTCCAGCACCAGCCGGACCAGGCCGTCGACCACGCCTTCGAGCTCCTCGCCGCGACCGCCGGCGGCGCCGGACCACTGCTCGTCCAGCGGGTCGAGGCCGAGCACGCCGAGCATGGCGCGGACCTCGGCCAGCCGGGCGACGGCGGTCTCCTTGTCGTCGGCCTGAAGGGCACTGTTGCCCTGCCGGACCGTGGTGTGGACGACGGCGAGCGCCTGCGGGGTGCCCAGGTCGTCGTCCATCGCCTCGGCGAAGGCCGGCGGCACCTCGGCGGCGGGCTCGACCGGCCCGCCCGCGAGCTCGACGGCACGCTGGACGAAGCCCTCGATCCGCGCGAAGGCGGACTCGGCCTCGCGCAGCGCCTCCTCGCTGTACTCGATCATCGACCGGTAGTGCGGGGTGCCCAGGTAGTAGCGCAGGACGATCGGCCGCCACCGGGTGACCATCTCGGAGACCAGCACCGAGTTGCCGAGCGACTTCGACATCTTCTCGCCGCTCATCGTCACCCAGGCGTTGTGCATCCAGTAGCGGGCGAACTCGTCGCCGAACGCCTTGGACTGGGCGATCTCGTTCTCGTGGTGCGGGAAGATCAGGTCCAGGCCGCCGCCGTGGATGTCGAAGGCGCGGCCCAGGTACTTGTGGGCCATCGCCGAGCACTCCAGGTGCCAGCCGGGGCGGCCGGGGCCGAACGGCGTCTCCCAGCTGGGCTCGCCCGGCTTGACCGCCTTCCACATGGCGAAGTCCCGCGGGTCCCGCTTGCCGGCCACGCCCTCGTCGGGCTGGCGGAGGTCGTCGATGTCCTGGTTCGACAGCGACAGGTACTCGGGGAACGAGCGCACGTCGAAGTAGACGCTGCCGCCCGCCTCGTAGGCGTGGCCGCGCTCGATCAGGCCGCGCATCATCTCGACCATCTCGGTGACGTGACCGGTGGCCCGCGGCTCGTAGGTCGGGGGCAGGCAGCCGAGCGCGTCGTAGGCGGCGGTGAAGGCGCGCTCGTTCTCGTAACCGATGGACCACCACGGGCGGCCGTACTCGGCCGACTTGGCGATGATCTTGTCGTCGATGTCGGTGACGTTCCGGACGAAGGTCACCTGGTGGCCGCGGTGGGCGAACCAGCGGCGCAGGATGTCGAAGTTGAGGCCCGAGCGGATGTGCCCGATGTGCGGCGGCGCCTGCACGGTGGCACCACACAGGTAGATCGAGACACAGCCCTGCGTGAGCGGGACGAAGTCACGGATCTGCCGGGCGCTGGTGTCGTACAGGCGAATAGTCACGCCTCAAGAGTAGTGGGCGTGCGGCACTGCCTCACGCCCACCGCGTAACAACCGGCCCCTGCTTCCGGGGGCCCTGGCCGGCCCTGTCCACGGCACAGTCGCCCGCCCCGTCCACGGCACCGCTTCCGGCCCCGTCCGCGGAGCCGGCAGCGGCGCCGTCGCCGGCTCCGCGGACCACCCGCCGGCTCCTCGGACCTACCCGCCGGGGGCGCGGACGACCAGGGCGGTGGCCACCGCCATCAGTCCCTCGCCCCTGCCGGGGAAGCCGAGGCCGTCCGTGGTCGCCCCGGAGACGGAGACCGGTGCGCCCGCCGCCTCGGAGAGGATCTTCTGCGCCTCGTCCCGCCGCTTGCCGATCTTCGGCCGGGGGCCGACGACCTGCACGGCGACGTTGCCGATGACGAAGCCCTCCTCACGGACGATGCGGGCCGCCTCGGTGAGCAGGGTGACCCCGGAGGCGCCGGACCACTCGGGCCGCGAGGTGCCGAAGTGCTGCCCCAGGTCACCGAGTCCGGCGGCGGAGAAGAGCGCGTTGCAGGCGGCGTGCGCCACCACGTCCGCGTCGGAGTGCCCGGCCAGACCGGGGCCCTCGCCCTCCCACTTCAGGCCCGCGCACCACAGGTCGCGGCCCTCCTCGAAGGCGTGGATGTCGGTGCCGATGCCGACCTGCGGCAGCGGGTACGAAGGAACGGGCTGCTCAGAAGCCATCGTTGCGCCTCCTGCGGGCCAGGACCGCCTCCGCCAGGACCAGGTCCAGCGGGCGGGTCACCTTGAACGCCTCCTCGTGCCCGGGCACCGTGACGACGCGCAGGCCGAGCCGCTCGACCATGCTCGCGTCGTCGGTCACCTCGCCGTCCACCTCCTTGTGGGCGCGGAGCAGGGCGGTCCGGTCGAACCCCTGCGGGGTCTGCACGGCGCGCAGCCTGGCGCGCTCCGGGGTGGCCACCACCGGTTCGGGCACGCCGGCCACCGCCGCGGGCTCGACCTCCTTCACGGTGTCGGCCAACGGCAGCGCGGGGACCACGGCGGGAGCACCGTCGCGGACCGCCTCGATCACCGTGTCCACGGTGTCCACCGGGACCAGCGGCCGGGCCGCGTCGTGGACCAGCACCACCTCGTGTCCGTCGGGCAGGGCCTCCAGGCCGAGCCGCACGGACTCCTGGCGGGTCTCCCCGCCCGCGACCACCAGAAGCTCGGTGCTCGCCCGGCCACCGCCGGGGGTGCCCCCGGGCAGCGCGTGCGAGTCGAGCAGCGACCGCACCTCGGCCACACCCTCCGGCGGGGCCACCACCACGACCAGGGAGACATGACGGGACGCGGCCATCGCGCGCACCGCGTGGATCAGCATGGGGGTGCCGCCGAGCGTCCGCAGCGCCTTGGGTGCGCCGGGGCCCAGGCGTACGCCCCGGCCGGCGGCCGGGATCACCACGGCGGCGTGCGCGGCCGACGGGGCGGGGCGCTCTTCTTGGGACAACACTGCTTCAGACATGGTTCCCGTCAGGTTTGTGTGCTCCACGCGGATGGGTATGGCCTCTGCGAACCGGACGCCCGCCACCGACCGGACCCCTTCCGTGACAGACGGTCGGGTCGGCCCGGGCTCCGGACCGGAGCGGGCCGCGGAACGGGGCTCGCGGTGACAGGGCTTCGGGGCCCGGGCCGGACTCCGGCTCAACCAGCATGCCTCCGGACATGCCGCGGCGCCCGGCAATGCTTTCGCATCATCGGGCACCACGGCAGCGAGTGTCCTGCTTCCGGTCACGCTCGGCGGAACCGCCGACGCGCGTCCGGGGGATCATCAGGAGGCGAGCACCTCGTCGAGCAGCGCCTCGGCCTTGTCCTCGTTGGTGTTCTCCGCGAGCGCCAGCTCGCTCACCAGGATCTGGCGGGCCTTGGCGAGCATGCGCTTCTCACCGGCGGACAGGCCGCGCTCCCGCTCGCGACGCCACAGGTCGCGGACGACCTCGGCGACCTTGATGACATCACCGGAGGCCAGCTTCTCCAGGTTTGCCTTGTAACGGCGCGACCAGTTCGTGGGCTCCTCGGCGTACGGCGCGCGCAGCACCTCGAAGACCCGGTCCAGTCCATCCTGACCGACCACGTCGCGCACACCCACGAACTCCGCATTGTCCGCAGGCACGCGCACAGTGAGATCGCCCTGGGCGACCTTCAGCACCAAGTAGGTCTTGTCCACGCCTTTGATCTGGCGAGTTTCGATGGCCTCGATCAGCGCGGCCCCGTGATGGGGATAGACCACGGTGTCGCCAACCTTGAACGTCATGTGACAGGTACCCCTTCCGTGGCTATCCAGGGTAACACGGATTGGGCGTGTTCTGAATGGCGTTTTCGCAGGTCAGGGCATATCTCGGGGCTTGACAACTCCCGCCGGTGCATGCTTCCTAAGGGGAACGGAAGGGGGTATTCGCAGGTCGGAGGGGGGATCACGGCCGCGCGAAACGCGGACGTTACACCCCTTCGGAGCCCTGCGACAACGACGTTACGCCCCAGAATGTCCGATTCCAAGTGAGCGAACTCCGCTACTCCGTTCGAGCGGGCCGCCGGACCGGCGCAGCGGCGGCCGAGGCAATGCGGAATTGATCATCGGCCGGTGGAGTGAACCCCTGATCGATTTTCGTCATCGCCATTCCGGGCCTGCGGAAATAACGCCCCGCAGTTATGCGAATGCTGAACGGGTGAGCGCGGAATCCGCGGCACGAAGAGGAGGCCGAGGAACCCTCACGGCGGACGGCAAGGCGTTGTTGTGACGAACGTCAAGCGGACCCGTGAAGTTCCTGTGCCCGCGATCCGCGGGTTCACGCCGTGTGCACGCGTGGTGCGCAGAGGGTGGGTCGGGTGCGGTGGGGAAGAAGAGGCTCGGTAATCTTGGGACGCCATACGAACCCAGGGGAGCGGCGCCCGCGCCCTCCCGCTCCGCCCACGTTCAAGGAGTTGCCGCCGCCGTGAGCAGCAGCCTTCGACGCGGCGCCCTCGCCGCCGCCGCCATCGCGTTCTCGATCGCCTCGCTCGCCGCCTGCGGCGCCGGCAACAACGCCGAGACCCTCCAGATCAAGCCGGACCTGTCGGACGTCGCCGTCGGCGACATCAAGGTCCAGAACGTCGCCATCCTGACGCAGGAGGACCCCGGGGCCACCGGACCGGCCAGCGTCATGGCGACGGTCTTCAACGAAGGGTCCACCGCCCAGACGCTGGAGTCCATCACGCTGGAGGGTGGTCCCACCGTGGAGCTGGAGCCCGTCGAGGGCACCTCGGTCACGGTCCCGGCCGGTGGCCGTGTGGTGATCGGCGGCAAGGACAATGCCACCGCGACGCTGCCCGTCGGCCGCGAGGCCGTGCGCGACGGCGACAACCAGCGGGTGACCTTCACCTTCAGCGAGACCGGCGACGTCTCCCTCGACGTCCTGGTGCTGCCCGCCGAGAACCAGTTCGCCGACTGGGGTCCCGGGGCCGTTCCCGGCACCGCGTCGCCGACCGCCAAGCCGTCGGTGGACCCCTCCGGCAAGCCGTCGGGCGCCGCCGCGTCCCCCGAGGAGAACACCGAGGACGAGTCCGCGGAGACCGGGTCCGGCGCCGGCCACTGAGACGGCCGGCAGCGGCCGCGCGCGCCGGGAGGCGCGCGGGACACGGACGGAAGGGGCGGCTCCGCGCGGAGCCGCCCCTTCCGTCCGTGTGCGTCAACCCGTGTGCGTCAACCGGCCTACGGTTCGAACTTGTAGCCCAGCCCACGGACGGTGACCAGGTACCGCGGGGCCCCCGGGTCGGGCTCGATCTTGGCCCGGAGTCTCTTCACGTGGACGTCCAGCGTCTTGGTGTCGCCCACGTAGTCGGCGCCCCAGACCCGGTCGATCAGCTGCATGCGGGTCAGCACCCGGCCGGCGTTGCGCAGCAGCATCTCCAGCAGGTCGAACTCCTTGAGGGGCAGGTCCACCTTGGCGCCGTCCACGGTGACCACGTGCCGGTCCACGTCCATCCGGACCGGGCCCGCCTCCAGGGCGGTGGGCGTCGTCTCCTCGGGCTCGCCGCGCCGCCGCAGCACGGCACGGATCCGGGCGACCAGTTCCCGGGAGGAGAACGGCTTGGTGACGTAGTCGTCGGCGCCTATCTCCAGACCGACCACCTTGTCGATTTCGCTGTCCTTGGCGGTGACCATGATCACCGGCACGTTGGAGCGGTTGCGCAGCTGGCGGCAGACCTCGGTGCCCGGCAGCCCGGGCAGCATCAGGTCGAGCAGGACCAGGTCGGCTCCGTTGCGCTCGAACTCCTCGAGGCCGTCGGGGCCGGTCGCCGCGACGGCGACCTCGAAGCCCTCCTTGCGCAGCATGTACGACAGAACGTCGGAGAAGGACTCCTCGTCCTCGACGACGAGCACACGGGTCACGGGCGGACCTCCGGAGCGGGAAGCGGATCTGGCTGGACGGCGGGCACGGCGGTGGACCCGCCGGCGGGGGACTTGGCGGACGCGGCGGCAGGGCCGCCGGAGTCCTCGGAGACGGCGGGCCGGCCGCCCTGGTCCCCGGTTGCGGCGGGCGGGCCGCCGGCGTTCGCGGAGCCCTGACGCCCGCGCGGCGAGCGGGCCTCGGGAAGCCTGATGGTGAAGGTGGAGCCCTGGCCCTCGGTGCTCCAGACGGTGACCTCGCCGCCGTGCGAGGCCACCACGTGCTTGACGATGGCGAGACCCAGGCCGGTGCCGCCGGTGGCCCGGGAGCGGGCCGGGTCGACCCGGTAGAAGCGCTCGAAGATGCGGTCCCGGTCCCGGTCGGAGATCCCGATGCCCTGGTCGGTGACGGCGATCTCGACCATCTCCCCGCCCGGTCCGGTGACCCGGCGGGCGGCGATGCCGACCTTGGTCTGGGCGGGCGAGTAGTTGACGGCGTTCTCGACCAGGTTGCCCAGGGCGCCGACCAGCTGGCCGCGGTTGCCCCAGACGTACAGCCCCTCGGCGCCGGCCGCGGCCATGGTGATGTTCTTGGAGCCGGCCTGCTGGCGGCAGCGGTCCATCGCCTCGGCGACCAGCACCTCGACCTTGACCGGCTCGGCGTACTCCAGGGGGTCGTCGTTCTGGATCCTGGAGAGGTCGATGAGTTCCTGCACCAGATTGGTGAGGCGGGTGGCCTCGATCTGCATCCGGCCGGCGAACCGCTCCACCGCCTCCGGGTCGTCGGAGGCGTCCATCACGGCCTCCGACAGCAGGGAGAGCGCTCCCACGGGCGTCTTCAGCTCGTGGGACACGTTGGCGACGAAGTCCCGCCGGACCGCCTCGATGCGGCGGGCCTCGGTCAGGTCCTCGACCAGCAGCATCACCAGGCGCGATCCGAGCGGGGCGACCCGGGCGGAGACCGCGAGCGGTTCGGCGCGGCCCGCGCCCCGTCGGGGCAGTTCCAGCTCGACCTGGCGTATCTCGCCGTCCCGCCGGGTGTCCCGGGCCATCTGCAGCATCGGCTCGACGGAGAGCCGCCCTCCGCGGACCAGACCCAGGGCGTAGGCGGCCGAGCTGGCCTTGACCACGGCGTCCGCCTCGTCCAGCACCACCGCCGAGGAGCGGAGCACCGACAGCACGGTGTCCACCCCGCGGGGCAGGGCGGACTCCGCGTGCGCCGAGGCCCGGGAGGGGCGTTCCAGATCGCTCTCGCTCCAGCGGAACGCCAGCATGGCGATCACACCGGTGAGCACACCGGCGATCGCCGCCGCTGCGGCGACCGCCGCGTCCACGTCCATGACTCCAGGTTAGGCGGGGTGAGGGGGTGCTCCCCAGCCCTCTGGGGGAGACCTGGCGCACTGGTCGCCCAGAGTTCACCTTCCGGCCCGTGTCGGTTCACCCCGACGGCCCGCCACGGGGCGGGAAAGGCGGGCCTGCCGCGCTTTCGGGGGCTTCAGGCCGCGACGGGCGGGTAGGACGGACCGCACGTGGAACCACGTTCATGATCGGCCCGCTCGGGGAGCCTTCCCCGGGATCCGCCCGGGACCGTCCGTCATCGGAAAAGGGGAACACAGATGCGCGACGCGTACCACGAGGAGCTGGATTCGATCACCGACGACCTGGTGGAGATGGCCCGCACCGTCGGCTCGGCGATGGGCCGCGCCACCACCGCGATCCTGGACGCCGACCTCTCCCTCGCGGAGCGGGTCATCGAGGCGGACCGGGGCGTCGACGAGACCCAGCACGACCTGGAGGCCAGGGCCATCGCCCTGCTGGCCCGCCAGCAGCCGGTGGCCACCGACCTGCGGACGGTGGTGACCTCGCTCAGGATCTCCGCCGACCTGGAGCGGTCCGGGGACCTCGCCAAGCACGTGGCCAAGCTGGCCCGGCTGCGTTACCCGGACAAGGCCGTCCCCTCCGACCTGCACGCCACCGTGCTGGAGATGGGGCAGCTCGCCCAGCGGCTGATGGCCAAGACGGCCCAGGTGCTGGCCACCAAGGACGTCCGGCTCGCGCTCCAGCTGGAGCAGGACGACGACGCGATGGACACGTTGCACCGCACGCTCTTCCAGCACCTGATGGACGACAAGTGGGAGCACGGGATCGAGACGGCCGTGGACGTGACGCTCCTCGGCCGGTACTACGAGCGATTCGCCGACCACGCCGTCTCCGCGGCGCGGCGGGTGGTGTTCCTGGTGACCGGTGAGCACGCCGGGGACCTCGCGGCCGAGGGCGGCGCGTAGCGGCGCCG
>NZ_JACADT010000185.1:0-7979 GCF_013421635.1 Streptomyces sp. UH6
TCCTGCCCGACGCGCGGGAGGACGGGCTGCCGCCCCCCGTTCCGTGGGACGGCGACGAGCCGTACGCCCCGATCGGGCTCCCCCTGGTCGACCTCCTCGACCGGGTGCTCGGCGCCGGCGTGGTGGTCAGCGGCGACCTGGTCCTGGCCATCGCCGACGTCCCGCTGGTGCGCGTCTCGTTGCACGCCCTGCTCTGCTCGGTCTCCGCCCGTGTCCCCTCCCCCTGGGCCGACAGCGGCCCCCTGTGAGGACTCTCGTGAACACACCGCCCGCCCCCCGTGACGGAACGCTCGACCTCGATCCGGAGAAGGTCGCCGACGGCCTGGCCCAACTCGTCCTCACCGTGGTCGAACTGCTCCACCAGCTCATGGAGAAGCAGGCGGTCCGCCGCTTCGAGGAGGGCACGCTCACCCCCGAGCAGGAGGACCGCCTCGGCACCGCCCTCATGCTGCTGGACCAGCGCATGGACGACCTCTGTGCCCGGCACGGCCTGACCCGCGACGACCTCAACCTGGACCTCGGGCCGCTGGGTTCACTGCTCTGACCCCGCGGGCCCGCGGGCCGTCTTGTACGGCCTTTGTATGCCGGCCTCCTTCAATCGCCGGATCATCCCCACCACCACGGGAGGATCCATGGCGAGACGAGGATTCACCGCACGTTCCCTGCCGGCCGCGCTGGCGGGTCTGACGATGGTCACGGCGCTGCTCCAGGGCTCTCCGGCCGCCGCGGACGCGGACGCCACCCGGCCGGCGTTCCGGATGCCGTTCGTCTGCGACCAGTCCTGGCGCGGCAGCAACTGGAACGGCCACAGTCCCGCCCACTCCATCGACTGGAACCACTACGACGCCGCGGGCAACCCCGACGACCTCGGCCGCCGGGTCCTGGCCAGCGCCGGGGGGACCGTGCTGTCCTCCTACTACGCCACCGACACCGGGTACGGGAACACCGTCGTGATCGGTCACGGCGACGGCTGGCGGACCCGCTACGCCCATCTCCAGAGCCGGGACGTGCAGAAGGGCGACACCGTCACCCGCGGGCAGCTGATCGGCAAGGTGGGGGCGACGTCCGCGCTGTACTCCCTCTCGCCGCACCTGCACTACGAGCAGATCCACGACGGCTCGGTCGTCGTCGCCGTCGTCCAGGGAGTCACCTGGAACGACTACCTGGTGCGCTACCAGACCAGTACGAACGGCTGCTGAACAGGGCCTCGCCCGCGGCCCTGAGGGCTCTGCCGGGAGCCACGCCGAGCTCGGCGGCGAACAGCCGCCGTGCCTCGGCGTAGGCGACGCGGGCCTCGGCGGTGCGACCGGCCCGGTCGAGCGCGCTGACCAGCAGCTGCCACAGGTCCTCGCGCAGCGGGTCGGCGGCGATCCGGGTGCGCAGCTCGGCGACGAGCGGACCGTGGTCACCGGTGGCCAGCCGCAGGCGCAGCGACTCGTCGTGGACGACGGTCCGCAGCTGTTCGACACGGGTCAGGACGGGGTCCCACAGCACGCTGCCCGGCAGGTCCTGCAGGACGCCGCCGCGCCACAGGGAGAGCGCCGCCAGGTAGCCCCGCAGCGCGGCGGCGTGCTGCCCGGCGTCACGCGCGGTCCGCGCCCGGTCCACGCGTCTCTCGAAGAGCAGCAGGTCGTGCTCGAGCGGGGGCACGTCGAGGACGTAGCCGCCGTGGCGGGTGCGCAGCCCCGTGGTGTCCACCCCCGCCGCGGCCAGTGCGCCCCGCAACGCGCGGACGTACGTGCGCAGGTTGGCGACGGCGGAACGCGGCGGCCGTTGCGGCCACAGCACTTCGGTCAAAGTGTCGAGCGAGACGAACGCGCCGGGACGCAGCAGCAGCGTGGCCAGGACGGCCCGCGGCTTGGGCCCTCCGAGCGGGACGCAGCTCCGCGCTCCGACGCCTCTGATCTGCAGCGGGCCCAATATGCCGAACGTCGGCTCCCTCATCCGCCTGCCCCCATGCCGCGCCCCCGGATCCTCCGTGACCCAGGCAGCGTATCGACGCCGGACACATGCGGAACAGGACGTCCCCGCCCGCACTCCCCCAGCCTGTCTCAACATGCCATTGACGCTGCCCCCGCACCCTCAGCAGACTCACCATCCCCACAAACGTACGCACCGGTTCCCCCGGACCGGTGCGCCGACCGAGCGGAGATCCTCCTCATGGGTAGCCGATCAGAACTTCCGTTATTTAAGGGTCTGCTGGGCAGGCGTGGAGCCGAGCGCCGCCGCACCGGCGCCCTCGCCGCCGCCGCACTGGCCCTCACCACCACCGCCGCCGCGGTGGCCGCGCCCGAGGCCCAGGCCCCCGCCGTCCTGGCGTCGGCCGTGACCGCCGCCGCTGCCTGCGGGGACGGGTCCTACCAGGCCGAGGCCGTACTGAACGGAAGTACCTGGACCGCCCGTCGGGGCTCCTCGACGGTGTACACCGGCAGCGATCTGCGCGCCGCCGTGCAGGCGGCCGTGGGCAGCCTCACCGCGAACCGCACGTACAAGGAGCGCGTGGTCGTCCGCGGCTCCGGCTCGATGTCGGCCGGCTCCCGCATCTCGCTGCCCAGCTACACCGTCCTGGACGTCTGCGGCACCATCAACGTCACCGGCAGCGGTTCCGGGGACCAAGCGCCGGTGTACTCGCGCGGTACGAGGGACGTGGAGATCCAGCACCTCAACGTGACCGGCGCGCCGCTGTACGGCATCTTCATGCGCAACGTGCAGAACGTGGTCCTCGGCCAGATCGACATGCGCCTGTCCTCCGGCCTGGGCGTGCGGATCGACAACCGCGGCGACACCAGCCAGTGGAGCCGCAACATCCGCATCGACAACGTCTACGTCTCGGGCGCCTCCAGCCACGCCGTCGAGACCTACGGCGTCGACGGCCTCACCGTCGGCACCGTCACCGCCCGCAACGTCGGCGAGTCGGGCCTGCTGCTCAACCAGACCGTCAACGCGACCGTCACCAAGGTCGACGCGGAGAACGCGGGCACCGGCACCGGTTACGCGGCCTTCCGGATGGCCAACCGCAACGGCCGGGTGGGCAGTTCGTACCCCACCAACATCCGGGTGGGCGAGGTGGTGGCCCGCGGCGGCGGGCGCGGCGTGTTCTGCGTCTCCGAGAGCGGCGGCGCGGTCATCGACCGGGTGAACATCTCCAACACCGGCAACAACGCGGTGCTGATCGAGAACTGCTACAACGTGACCCTCGCCGCGCAGAGCGGCACGGTCAGCGGCGGCGGCGAGATCCGCCTCGCGGCGCGCACGGAGTTCCCGAACAACTCCGACATCTGGGTTCAGAACCTGACGGTGACCAACTCCGCGATCCGTGAGAGCCCGTGCGGCACCAACACCACGTTCCGCAACAACACGCTGGTCAACAGCAGCCAGTCCATCTGCTGACCGGACCGTCGCCGGCCGTCCCTCCCCGGATCACCAGGATCCGGGGAGGGACGGCCGGGGTGGACGGCCGGCCGACGTTGCTCGCGTGTCTGTGCCATGAGGACCCGGCTGCGGGAAACGGGTCACGGCATGCCCCGGACCGAAGCACGCGCCCCGCACGCTCAGTCGGAGCCACCCCGGCCCACCACGGCGACGAACCCGGCCCACGCGTCCCGCCCGAAGGCGACCCGGGGGCCGCCGCGCGCCTTGGAGTCCCGCACGTGGATCGCGGCCCGGTCGACGGCGACCTCGACGCATTCGCCGCCCTCGTCGCCGCTGTAGGTGCTCTTGAACCAGCGGAGCCCGGTGGGCTGTTCGGTGTTCATAGGTCTCCCAGCAACTTCTCGACGAGGCGCGAGGATTCGTGGGTGGACAGCGCCTGCCCTCGGATGCTGCCATACTTCGCGGCCAGGACCCGGACCTCCTCGGGAGCGGTGATCAAGCGACTCACGTGCTGGACCTCCAGATACGCCATGCGCGGCCTGTCCTTGAGTTCGAGCAGGGTGAACGGGCCACCCATCCCCGCATGTTCCTCGCTGCTCATCGGCATCACCTGGATCTCCACGTGTCGCAGGCCGCCCACCTGCACCAGATGCCGCAACTGCTCAAGCTGAACCGCGCGCCCGCCGAAGGACTGCCGGAGCACCGCTTCCTGGACCACGGCGGTCACCTTAGGCGGCGGCCACCTGGTCAGCAGTTCCTGCCGGGCGAGCCGTGCAGTGACGCGCTGCTCGATGGTCTCCTCGTCGAAGTAGGGCTGCCGGTTGGAGAAGACGGCACGCGCGTACGCCTCCGTCTGGAACAGACCGGGCACAGCCTGGTTGGCGAAGTAGCACAGCTCCACCGCCTTGCCCTCCAGCTCCGCGTAGTCGCGGAACCACTCCGGATGCCTCACCCGCCGACGCGACTTCGCCCGCTCCACGTCCTCCACGGCAACGGCCAACAGTCCGCCGCACCCGAGCAGTTCGTCCGCCGCCCGCAGGAACTCCGGCTGCGGTGTGCGCCGCCCCCGCTCCAGGGAGGAGATCTGTTCCTCGCTGTATCCCAGCCGCCTGCCCAACTCCCGCTGCCCCAGCCCCGCCCGCTCCCTCGCGGCCTTGAGCTGGCGGCCGACCGCCCGGAACAGGTCCGCCGCCTCGTCCGAGGCCGCCGGGTCCTCCGTGTTCACTCCGACTCCCGCTGTCATCCCTGCCACCACCTTGCTCCACTGATCACCGAGCGTGACGAGCGGCAGGCACGCCCGGACACCCGGACAACCCGGCCGCCCGTCCGGACAGATCGCTCGGCGCCGCCGGACAATGGCCGTCGGTACCGGCCCGGACACTCCTCACAGTAGATCCATCACGTCACTCTCGGTGAGGTGAACGAGAAATCCGGAACCGCTGTCCACCGACCCCGGCCGGCCGCGCGGCCGCCGCGCTTCGGCACGCTCTTCCCCGCCACCCCGCGCGGTGCGCACGTCGTGCGCCGTGCCGCCGAACGTTGGCTCGGCACGCACCTGTCGGCCGATGACGGCCTGATTCCGACCGCCGCCCTGCTCGTCGCCGAACTCGCGGCGAACGCCGCCCTGCACGGCCGGGTGCGTGGCCGTGGGGCCCGGCTCACGCTCCTGCTGGACGCCGCCGAACTCCGGATCGAGGTCACCGACGCCCGGGGCGACCACCCGCCCGTGCCCCGGGCGGACCCGGACGGCACGTCAGGGCGCGGCCTGTTCCTCGTCGAGGCACTGGCGGACGACTGGGGCGTCCGGCCGTACCATCCGGGCGGGAAAACGGTGTGGGCCACCCTCCGATGGGGGGACACCCCGTCACGCGTCGTCCCGCACGGCCGGGAAGACCGAGTCGACGAGGTGGAGCACGGTGCGCGTCAGCATGACGTGCAGATCGCTGCGGCCGAGCGTGCCGCGCACCAGCCACTCGCGGGAGGCGGCCTTGAGCATGCCGCTGTGCGCGCGGATCATCGCCCGCAGCTTCTCGCGGCCTTCCACCACGTCGGTCATCATCGCCGCCTCGAGGACCCGGTCGGTGGCGATCTCGTCGGCCTCGAGCATGATCCGGTCGATCTCGGGGTCGTTGCCGAGGGCTTCCAGGCCGATCGCGGAGAGCCACATCTCCCGGTTGCGTTCGACGACTTCGAGCCAGCGGTCGACGCAGATCGAGACCCGCTCCTCGGCGGTGGTGGGCGGCAGCCGCTCCGAGACGGAGGCCGGCACGACCATCATCTGCCGCACCACCTCCAGGTACAGCTGCCGCTTGCCGCCGAAGTAGTGGTTGATCAGCGCCCGGGCCACCCCGGCCCGGGCCGCGATGTCCGACGTGGACACCGTGGCGTAGCTGTTCGCCCCGAACAGCCCGCGGGCGACGGCCAGGATCTCCGCCCGGCGGGCGTCCGGGTCCATCCTGCGTCGTGGTGCCTGGCGCCGACCGTCCATGCCCTCATCCCTCTCGTTGCCGTGCCCCCGGCGGCGGCGAGGTGCCGCCGAGGACGGACCTACGTGTACATCGACTCGATCGTCGCGGCGTGCAGCCGGTCGATGTCCCGTCGCCGCAGGCTCAGTTTGGGCGTCAGTTCCCCGGACTCCGCGGTCCAGGGACCGGCCAGCAGACGGTGCCTCTTCACCTGTTCCGGGCGGGAGAGCCGGGCGTTGGCCTCGGCGACCGCGGCGTCGACGGCGGCGAGCACCTCCGGGTGGCGGGCCAGCTCGTCCAGCCCGTCGGCGTCGATCCCGTGGGCCTCGGCCCACCGCGGGGCCGTCTCCTCGTCCAGCACCAGCAGCGCGGTGATGTACGGGCGGCGGTCGCCGACGGCGACGGCCTGGGCGACCAGGGGGTGGGCGCGCAGCAGGGACTCCACCCGGGTGGGGGCGACGTTCTTGCCCCCGTCGGTGATGATGATCTCCTTCTTGCGGTCGGTGACGGAGACGATGCCCCGGTCGTCCACCGCGCCGAGGTCACCGGTGGGCAGCCAGCCCTCCGCGTCGGCCGCCGGGTCGACGCCGCCCTGCGGGTTCAGGTAGCCGGGCACCACCACGGGGCCGCGGACGAACAGCTCGCCGTCCTCGGCGGCCCTGACCTCGATGCCGGGACCCGGGCGCCCGACGGCGCCCAGGGCGAACGCGTCGGGGACGCCGACCGTGGCCGCGCCGGTGGTCTCGCTCAGCCCCCACACCTCGTACACGTCGAGGCCGACGCTCGCGAGGAGTTCCAGGACGGCGGTGGGGATCGGCGCCGCCCCGCTGAAGGCGCGGCGGCAGTCGTCGAACCCGACGGCGGCGCGGATCGGCAGCAGCACCTCCTCGTCGAGCCGTCGCAGTGAGGCGGCGACGTCCTCGGGGACCCGCCGGCCCTCGGAGCGCAGGCGGAACGTCTCCAGCGCGAGCTTGCGCGCCTGTTCCACGGCCTCGGCCCGTTCCCCGGTCAGCGTGGCGAGCCTGGCCTCCAGGCCGGCGGCGAGCTTCTCCCAGACCCGGGGGACGCCGAAGAACCCGTGCGGGCGCACCTGGAGCAGTCCGGGCAGGAGCTGCGCCGGGTCGGCGCAGATCGTGACGTGGCCGGCGTTGCAGATCGGCAGGTAGATCCCAAGGACCCGCTCGGCGATGTGTGCCATCGGCAGGTACGCGAGGGTCCGGGGATGCTCGGGAACGGCGACGAGCTGGTCCTGCATGAACGACTCGTGGATGACGTTGCGGTGGGTCAGCACCACGCCCTTGGGGTCACCGGTGGTGCCCGAGGTGTACACCACGGTCATCGGCTGGTCGGTGGTGACGGCTTCGGTGAGCGCCTCGAAGGCGGCCTCGTCGGGCTTCACGCCGCCGCGCACGGCCTGGTAGCTGACGAACCGCCCGTCGCCCTCCGGGGCGGCGCTCCAGTCGAGGACGACGACGGCCCGCAGGTGCGGCAGGTCGTCCAGCACCGGACCCCAGCGCCGCATCTGATCCTCGCCCTCCAGGACGAGGACGGTGGCCGCGCTGTGCCGTGCGACGAAGCGGATCTGCTCGGTGCTGAGGGTGTCGTACGTGGAACAGGACAGGGCGCCCAGATGGATCGCCGCCAGGTCGGCGACCCAGTGCTCGGCCCGCTTCGACATCGCGATGAGCATCCGCTCGCCCTGCCGGAGACCGAGTGCGGCGAGTCCGCGGGTGAGGGCGGCGACCTCGGCGCGCAGCTGGGACCAGGTCAGCGTCCCGTCCTCGGGGCCGATGCCTGTGGTGAGTGCGGGAAGTGCGGCGAACTGCTCGGCGTTGCGCCGCAGCAGCCTGGGAATGGTCAACCCCTCGACGGACTGTCGCAGTTGCTCTGCTGTGGCCACGGCGGGCTCCCTCCATCGCGAACCGTGAGCGGACTCCTCGAGCGGGGCCCACCGTGGACCCGCAATTGGCCGGGTGTCAATAGACCGCGCACGAACCGCCCGGCGGATGGCGGACAGTCCCCAACTCCCTTTGATGGCATGGGAGATGACCGCAGCGAACCTGTTGACACGGCGCCGGTGGCCGAACCTCACCCCGCCACACGTCGGGCGCGACGGCCCTGGGCACGACCGCCCGGGCCGAC
>NZ_JACADT010000186.1:0-7970 GCF_013421635.1 Streptomyces sp. UH6
CCCGTCCTGGTCCCCGCCGCCCGCCGCGGCATCATCCTCTACACGGTCCGCGACGCCATCGGCCGGGACCCGCTCTCCACCGGCCTGCCCTCCGGCTTCCGCGCCGTCTTCGAACAGCTCGCCCGATTCGGCTACCGCCAGGTCGAGTTCGCCGGCTACGGCCAGCACGCCAACGCCCCCGGCGGGGCGAACCTGGAGTCCGTCGAGGGCGCCCGGCTGCTGCGGTCCTGGCTGGACGAGTACGGGCTGCGCGCCCAGGGCAACCACGGCTTCATCCCGGGTTCCTGGCCGCTCACCACCGCCGACACCGACCAGTTCAAGCGGCACCTGGAGATCGCCGCCACCCTCGGCATGGACCACATGGGCACCGGCGGCGACCCCACCAACAGCTCGGTGAAGGCCGACTGGGACCGCGCCGCCGACAAGTGGAACGCCCTCGGCGGGATCGCCCGCAGCTTCGGCGTCAAGCTGTACACCCACAACCACGACGCCGCCTACGGCTTCCTCCTCGACGGCGGCCCGCAGGACGCCGAGGGCCGCCCCACCCGGAGCTCCGGCGTCCGCAAGCTGGAGTACTTCCTCAAGGTCACCGACCCGCGCCTGGTGTGGCTGGAGATGGACGTCTTCTGGGCGCACGTCGCCCGGTACAAGTTCCGCTCCTACACCGCCCACGACGGCTCGGTCCAACAGGACGTCTTCGACCCGGCGGCGCTGGTCGTCGCCAACGACCGCCGTTACCCGCTGTTCCACGCCAAGGACGGAGTCGTCAACACGGCGAGCGGCAACGGGTACGACATGGTGCCGTTCGGCACCGGAGCGATCGACTACCGGACCTTCTTCTCCCGCGTGGGCCACCGCACCACCCACCACCCGATGGTCGAGCAGGACAACGCCCCCAGCTCCACCGATCCCGCCCAGTCCCTGGAGCACGCGCGGATCGGCTACCGCAACATCGCGGCCCTGCGCCGGACGAAGTAGGCCCCACGCGGCGCGGCCCGTGGCGGGGGCTTCCCGCCACGGGCCGCGCGCACGGTGGCGGCGTCAGCGCCCCTCGCACTCCGGGAGCCGCGCGCACGCCACGAAGTGGTCCGGCTCCGCCTCGTACAGGTCGCCCTCCGCACCCGCCGCGTGGAACACGCACTCCTCCACGGGCTCGGCGTCCGCCCAGTCCACCCCCAGACGCGGCACCGCGGCCAGCAGGTGCCGGGTGTACGGGTGCAGCGGGTTGCCGAACACCTTCTCCGTCGCCCCGCGCTCGGTGATCCGCCCGTTGCGCAGGACCACCGTGCTCTCCGCCAGGTAGGTGCCCAGTGACAGGTCGTGGGTGATGTAGAGGACCCCGAGACCCCGTTCACGCAGGTCGCCCAGGAGGTTGAGCACGTCGATGCGGGTCGAGGCGTCGAGCATGCTGGTGATCTCGTCCGCCACCAGGATCTCCAGCCCGTCCAGCAGCAGCGCGCGGGCGATCAGCAGGCGCTGGAGCTGGCCGCCGCTGAGCTGGTGCGGATACTTCCCGAGCACCTGCGCCGGATCGAGGCGCACGTCGCGCACCGCCCCCTCCACCCGGGTCCGCCAGTCGGCCGCGGACACCCGCGGATGGTAGGCGTCCTTGATCAGGGCGAAGATCCGGTCGGCCTTGAAGACGGGGTTGAAGCAGCTGAACGGGTCCTGGAAGATCCCCTGCACCCGGCGGTAGTACTCCTTCCCGGGGCGCACCGGCTCGCCGTTCAGGGTGAGCGAGCCCTCGTTCACCGCGGTCAGGCCGAGGATCATGCGGCCCAGGGTGGACTTGCCGCTCCCGCTCTCCCCGAGCAGCGTGACCACCTCCCCCCGGTCCACGGAGAAGGAGACCCGGTCCACGGCGGTGAGCGTGCTGCCGGAGAAGGTACCGGTGCGGAACGTCTTGGTGACGCGGTCGAGTGTCAGCATCAGGCCTTCCAGCACGCTACGTGGTGACGGGGGGCGACCTCGACGACCGGCGGCTGCTCGGCGCAGCGGTCGTCGGCCAGCGGGCAGCGGTCGCGGAACCGGCAGCCGGCGGGCGGGGAGAGCAGGGACGGCGGGCTCCCCTCGATGCCCGACAGGCGTCCCTGGGAGCGGCGCACGCCCGCCTCGGGCAGCGCGGCGAGCAGCCGGCGGGTGTACGGGTGGCGCGGCGCCGTGGTCAGGACGCCCGCCGGAGCCTTCTCCGCGAGCCTGCCCGCGTACATCACCATGATGGTGTCGGCGATGTGCGAGGTCAGGGCCAGGTCGTGGGTGATGAACACCATGCTGGTGACCAGGCCCTGGTCGCGCAGGCCCACCAGGGCGTGGGCGACCGCCTTTTGGTTGGAGACGTCCAGCGCGCTGGTCACCTCGTCGGCCACCAGCAGCGAGGGGTCGAGCAGGGTGGAGATGACCATCACCGTGCGCTGCTTCATGCCGCCGGACAGCTCGATCGGGTAGCGCTCGAGCACCTCGGGCTCGAGGCCCACCAGCGCCAGGCGCCGGTGCAGCTCCGCGGTGTCCACCGAGACCCCGCGCGAGGCGAGCAGTTCGCGGATCATCCGGCCGATCCGGCGGGTCGGGTTGAGCGCGCTCATCGAGTACTGGGGCACCAGCGAGATGCGGTGGAACCGGAAGGCGTTCATGGCGCGGTCGTCGCCCACCGGCACCTCGTCACCGTCGAGGGTGACGGTGCCGCCGATGTGGCGCATCCGGCCGTCCATCCGGATCAGGGACTTGCCGAGCGTGGTCTTGCCGCAGCCGGACTCCCCGACCAGGCCGAGGATCTCGCCGTCGGAGACGGTGAAACTGACGCCGTCCAGGGCGCGGACGTCGCCGCGCAGCGTGCGGTAGTGGACCCGGAGGTCGTCGACGGTCAGGGTCATGCTCTTACGACTCCCTCAGCTTGGGGTTGAACACCTCGTCCAGACCCACGTTGGCGACGTACAGCGCGCCGACGACCGCGGTGATGCCGACCCCGGGCGGCACGAACCACCACCACATGCCGAGCTGGAGCGCGCTCCACTGCTGGGCGCTCTGGAGCATCAGACCCAGCGAGACGCCGTCGGTGGGGCCGAGGCCGATGAAGTCGAGGGAGGAGGCGATGAGGATCGCTCCGCCGAACAGCAGGATGAACGTCATGAACAGGTAGGAGCTCATGTTGGGCGCGATCTCGCGGAAGATGATCCGCCAGGTGCGGCTGCCGCTGAGCCGGGCCAGGTCGACGAAGTCACGCGTGCGGAGACTGAACGTCTGGGCGCGGATCGCCCGCGCCGCCCACGGCCACGAGGTGAGCCCGATGAACAGGCCCTGCACCGGCACGCTGCGCACGCCCAGGTAGGCGTTGACGATCAGCAGCACCGCAAGCGAGGGGATGACCAGCACGATGTTGGTGAACATGGTCAGCACCTCGTCGACGACGCCGCCCCGGTAGCCGGCGAAGAAGCCGACCAGCATGGCGATCACGGCCGCGATGCCGCCGCCGATCACCCCGACCAGGAAGGTCGCGCGCAGGCCGTGGACGAACTGGGCGAAGACGTCCTGTCCGAAGGTCGTGGTGCCGAACCAGTTCTCGCCGGAGGGCGGCACCGCCTGCGCCCCGGAGTAGGCGTTGGGGTCCGTGCCGTTCATCAGGAACGGGCCGAACAGCCCGGTCAGCAGGAGCACGGTCACGACGCCCAGCCCGATGAGCAGCTTGGGGTTGCGCACCGCGTAGTGCAGCGTCTCCCGGCCGGGACTGAGCGGGGCGGCCGGCCGTGCCGTCTCCCCGGCCGTCTCCTGGGTGGCTTCCTTGGCGGCGTCCCGGGTGGATTCCTGGGACGGCGCGGAGGTCGCGACCGGCTCGGAGGCCGGTTCGCCGAGTGGGGGCATCGCGTTCATTACTGGCCTCCCGCCATGCCGGTGCGGGTCCGGGGGTCGACGACCACGTAGACGAGGTCGATGATGAAGTTGGCGATCAGCACGCCGATCACGATGAAGAGGAAGGTGCCCTGCAGCAGGAAGAAGTCGCGGTTCTGGATCGCCGCGAGGATCAGACTGCCCAGGCCCGGATAGTTGAAGACGATCTCGGTGACCAGCGCGCCGGCCACCAGGACGCCCAACTGCAGTGCCAGACCGGTGATCTGCGGCAGGACGGCGTTGCGGAAGGCGTACCGGCGGATCAGCCGCTGCGGCGCGCCCAGGGCGGACAGGTAGGAGGAGTGGTCCGCCTCCAGCTCGTAGATGATCATGTTGCGCATGCCGATCGCCCAGCCGCCCAGCGCCACCAGGAACAGCGAGAGGAACGGCAGCACCCAGTGGTGCAGCGCGTCGGTGAAGAAGTGCCAGGTCCAGGTCGGCTGGATGTCCAGGCTGTACCCGCCCGAGACGGGGAACCAGCCGGCCTTCGCCCCGAACAGCCAGGCCAGCAGGACGGCGATCCACATGTACGGCATGGCCGTCAGCAGGTAGCCGGCCGGCAGCACCGTGTTGTCCAGCACCTTGCGGCGGGCGGCCAGCGCGCCGAGCCAGTTCCCGACGAACCAGCTGAGCAGGATGGCGGGAATCATCAGCGCGAGCGTGTAGGGCAGCGCGCCCAGGATGATCTCACTGACCGGCTGGGGGAAGACCCAGATCGACAGGCCGAAGTCGCCCTGGAGCAGGGAGCCCCAGAAGTGCAGGTACTGCTCCCACACGGGCCGGTCGAAGCCGAACAGTTCGTTGTAGTAGGCCCGCATGGCCTCGACGGCCTCGGGCTGCGAGACCCTGGCCCGGGAGATCATCGCGGAGACGGGGTCGCCCGGCATGAAGCGCGGGATCAGCCAGTTCACCGTGACGGCGAAGACGAAGGTCAGGACGTAGACGAGGAGCTTGCGGGCGAAATAGCGGCGCAAGGGTGACTCCAGTATCGGGGGTGGCGGGGGAGGGCGGCGTCCGGGCGGTGTCCGGGCGGCCGCCGGAGGCTCCCCGCACCCGCCGGAGGTCCCCGGCGGGTGCGGTGCGTCCGGCGGCCGCCACGGCCGCGGGGCTCGCCTACTTCTTGGCGGGCTTGAGGCCGGTCAGCGCCTCGAAGCCACCCAGCTCCAGCCAGTTGCGCCACAGCGTCGGCGCGTGGTGGTTGTCGCCCTTCTCCGAGGGCCAGTTGGTCCAGGTGCCGGTCGTCGACTGGGACCACAGGCCGTTGTACCAGAGCGGGATGACCGGCATCTCCTCCAGCTGGATCTCCTGGATCCTGGAGGTCGCCTCCTTCATGCCCGCCTCGTCGTCGGTCTTCACGCCGCCGAGCTCGTTGACGAGCTTCCAGGCCTCCTCGTTCTCGTAGCGGCCGAAGTTCACGGTGTTCTGCTGCTCACGCACGGGCAGCTGGAACATGTACTCGTAGTACGTCCACGGGGTGTTGGACAGCTGCCGCTCGTTGTTGATCACCAGGTCGAACTCGCCCTTGGAGCGCAGGTCGTTGAGCGCGTTCTGGTCGGGGAACTCGGTGCTCACGTCGATGCCCGCGCTCTTGGCGCTCTCCGAGATGACCTTGGCGGCCTCCATCCAGTCGGTCCAGCCGGACGGCACCATCAGCTTCAGCTGCAGCTTCTTGCCGTTCTTGTTCTCCACCAGGCCGTCGCCGTCGGTGTCCTTGTAACCGGCGTCCGCCAGCAGGGACTTGGCTTTGGCGGTGTCGAAGCTGAAGCCGCTCTGCGCGGTCAGCTCCTTGTCGATGAACTTGTCCCACTGCGGCAGCAGGCCGGTCGGGTCGGCGGGCCGCACCAGGTCGCCGTACACACCCTTGACGATCTTGTCGATGTCCACCGAGTACGCCAGCGCCTTGCGGAAGGCGGCGTCGTCCATCGGCTTGCGGGTGGTGTTGGGCACCAGCCAGGCGGTGTTGGCGGACATCATGTAGGGCGGCCCCTCGTAGTACGAGACGGCCTTGCCCGTCTTGATCATCGAGGCGGCGCCCGGGAGGAAGTTGTTGCTGAGGTCCAGTTGCCCCTGCCCGATCTGGCCGATGACCACCTCGTTGCTGGGGTTGGAGATGTCGACGATGTACTTCGGCGCGGGCTTCAGGCCGAGCGCCTTCACACCCCACCAGTCGTCGCGCCGCTCCCAGACCACCCGGTCCTGGCCGTGGCTCTTGAGCTTGTAGGCGCCGGAGACCACCGGCTTGTCGTTGACGCCGTTGAGGACCTCCTCGTCGGACAGCGCGCTCCACACGTGCTCCGGCACGACGGGCTGCCCGTAGAGGGTGAAGTCCCACTCCTGGTAACGCGCCTCCTTGAAGGTGAAGCGCACGGTCTGCTCGTCGACGGCCTCGGCCTTGGAGAGCCAGTCCCACAGCGTGTGGAACGACGCGGCCTCCAGCTTGCCGATCTCGTAGGAGAAGACGACGTCCTTCGCGGTCAGCGGCTTGCCGTCCGACCAGGTGATCCCGGAGCGGAGCTTCACCTCGTAGGTCTTGTCGTCCGTCCACTCCCCGCCCTCGGCCAGCCAGGGCTTGAGCTCGCCGGCCTGGGGGTCGAAGTGGAACAGCGTCTCGTACGCCAGTCCCTTGGTCCCCGTGGCGTGGTCCCAGTTGTGCAGGGGGTTGTAGTTGGCGGGCGGACCCCACATGGTGCCGCTGGTGTACAGCGTCTCGCTCCTCGGCAGGCCCCCCTCGCCCACGGAACCCTTGCCGTTCGAGGTCGTCGAGGACCCCCCGCCCGTGCACGCCGTGACGACCATGCCGCCGACGGCCAACAGAGCGAACAACCGCGCTCGGACGCGCATCGGTCTTCTCCCTCCCCGCCCGTCTTTGGGCGGAGCCAACTGAACCGGGTAAGTGGCGGAAGTCTCGACCTGCTGCGCGGTCGTGTCAAGGGGTTGCGGGAGCGCTCCCGTGGCTTCGTTATAAGGGAGTTGTTACGCCAGGGCCCCGAGGGGGCAGACCTCCACGTGCGGCCGAGCCGCTACGATGATTGCTCTTAAGTGAAGCGGTTAAGCGAGGTCTCATGTCCAGGCGGCGCCCCACCATGGAGGACATCGCGCGTCGAGCGGGTGTCTCCAAGGTCGCGGTCTCGTACGCGCTCAACGACCGGCCCGGCGTGTCGCCCGGGACCCGTGCCGAGATCAAGCGGATCGCCCGCGAGATCGGATGGCGGCCCAACAGCGCCGCACGCGCGCTGACCCGGGCCCGCGCCGACGCCGTGGGGCTGGTCTCCTCCCGGCCGGCCCAGCTGCTCGGCGCCGAACCGTTCTTCATGGGGCTGATCAGCGGCATGCAGGACGAACTGGCGGTCCAGGGAAAGGCGTTGACGCTGCAGTTCGTCGCGGACGCCGGTCAGGAGATGGAGGTCCACCGGCGCTGGTGGGGCGAGGGCCGCGTCGACGGCGTGCTGCTGACCGACCTGCGCGCCGACGATCCGCGGATCGCGCTGGTGCGGGAACTGGGCCTGCCGGCGGTGGCGATCGGTCACCCGGAGGCCGCGGCCGGGCTGCCCGCGGTGTGGTCCGACGACGCGGCGGCGCTGGCCCAGACGCTGCGCTACTTGCACGCGCTGGGGCACCGCTCGGTCGCCCGGGTCGCCGGGCTGCGCTCCCTCGACCACACGGAGCGCCGCGACCGCGCCCACCGCGCGGTCTGCGCGGAACTGGGCATGGCGGAGCCCGCCATCGTCCACACCGACTACTCCGGGGAGGAGGGCGCGCGGGCGGCGCGGTCGCTGCTGATCGGACCCGGCCGGCCCACGGCGATCGTGTTCGACAACGACATCATGGCGGTGGCCGGGCTGTCGGTCGCCGACGAGCTGGGGCTGCGGGTCCCGGGGGAGCTGTCGCTGGTCGCCTGGGACGACTCCCAGCTGACCCGGGTGGTGCGGCCGGGGATCACGGCGCTGAACCGGGACATCCCCGCGTACGGGCGGCACGCCGTCCGGGCGTTGCTCACGCTGGTGGAGGAGGGGTGGGCGGAGGGCCTGGAGGACGAACCGGCCCGCCTGCTGCCCCGCGGCAGCACCGCCGTCGCCCCGACCCCTGCC
>NZ_JACADT010000187.1:0-7941 GCF_013421635.1 Streptomyces sp. UH6
CCGTACCCGCTGCCGTGCCCGCTGCCGTGTCCACGATGGCGTCGACCGGCGCGCCCAGCGGCCCGGGGTCGGGCGTGCCCGCCATGTGGCAGCGGATCTCCTTGCTGGGCGGCCCGGCGGTCCCCCACAGGTCGGACAGCTCGGGCACCCGGCGCCACACCTTGGCGATCCACCGGTCCTCGACGATCTGCGCGACCTCGGAGGTGTACTCGCAGACCAGCCCGGACGGGTCGGTGAAGTAGGAGAAGGTGTTGTCGCCCGGTCCGTGGCGGCCCGGTCCCCACTTCGGGGTGATGCCGTGGTGCCGCAGCCGGCCCAGGCCCCGCATGAAGTGGTCGACGGAGTCCATCTCGTAGGCGACGTGGTTGAGGGAGGTCCACTCGGCCTGGTTGAACGCGATGCAGTGGTGGTCGGCGTTGACCCGCAGGAACGCCATCTGGTGCTCGGACCAGTCGGAGACCCGCATGCCCAGCACGTCGCAGTAGAAGGCGACGGCGGCGTCGATGTCGGTGGTGTTGAGGACGGTGTGGGTGACGCCGACCGGCACCGCCGCCTGCCGGCCGCGCTCCGGGACCGCCTCGACCAGGGCGCTGATCTCGATCAGCCGCCCCTCCGGGTCGGTGAACCGCACGCCGTACCCGCCGCCGGCCTGCTCCAGCGGGCCGGGACCGTGCACCGGGACGATGGAGCGGGCCAGCAGCCGCCGGGCCGCCTCGTCGACCTCCTCGCGGGAGCCGACGGCGAACGCGATGCGGCCGAGGCCCACCCGGTCGGCGCGGGACAGCCGCAGCACGTGGTGCTCGTCGCCGGTACCGCGCAGCCAGGCGGCGTCGCGGTCGGCGTCGACCGTCTCCAGGCCCCAGACCTCGGAGTAGAAGTCGGCGGACTCGGTGAGCGTCGGGACGAAGAGCTCCACGGCGCGCAGCTTGCGCAGCCGGGCGACGGGGGGCCGCTGGAGGGCCGTCTCGGACATGCCGTCTCTCCTGATCGTCGAACGGGGCGGTACGGGCGGTACGGGTGGTGCGGGCGGTACGGGCGGTACGGGCCGCACGGTGGAGCCGGGGCCGGGAGGCCGGGGTGACGCCGGGGGTGCAGCCGGGAGCTAGGAGGCCCAGGGCAGCGGGGCGGGGTCGGTGCCGAAGTACAGCGACTTCTGCCGCTGGTAGCCGCGCAGCCAGTCGCGGCCCTTCTCGGTGCCGAGCCCGCTCTCCTTCCACCCGGTGAACGGGGTGCTGGAGCTGAACTGCTTGTACGTGTTGATCCAGACCGTGCCGGCCTCGATCCGCCGGGCGAGGCGCCAGGCGCGGGCCAGGTCGCGGGTCCAGATGCCGCAGGCCAGCCCGTAGACGGTGGAGTTGGCCTGGCGGACCAAATCCTCCTCGTCGTCGAACGGGAGGCAGACCAGCACCGGCCCGAAGATCTCCTCCTGGCACGTCCGGGCGTCGGCGGGCAGGCCGTCGAGCACGGTGGGCAGGTAGTACGCCCCCTCCGCGTACTGCTCGCCCTCCGGTACGGCCCCGCCGCACAGCACCCGGGCGCCCTCCTCACGGGCCAGGTCCACGTAGGCGGCGACCTGGTCGCGGTGTCTGCGGTGCACCATCGGCGCGACCTGGGTGGCCGGATCGGTGCCCGGACCCACCCGCAACTTCCGGGTCCGCTGCACCAGTTCGCCGACGAACTCGTCGTAGATCGCCCGCGCCACGAAGAGCCGCGAACCGGCGATGCAGGACTGGCCGCTGGACGAGAAGATCCCGAACATCACACCGGCCAGAGCCTGTTCGACGTCGGCGTCCTCGAGGACCACGGTGGGCGACTTGCCGCCCAGTTCCAGCGAGACGGGGATCAGCTTCTCCGCCGCGGCGTGCGCCACCGTGCGGCCGGTGTTCGTCCCGCCGGTGAAGGTGACCTTGCCGACCAGCGGGTGCTTGACGATCGCGTCGCCCACCACGCTGCCGCGGCCGGGCAGCACCGACACCAGCCCCTCGGGCAGCCCGCTGTCGGTGATCAGCCGGCCCAGGGCCAGCGAGGTCAGCGGCGTCCAGTCGGCGGGCTTGAGCAGCACGCCGTTGCCGGCCGCGAGAGCGGGGGCGATCTTCTGCGCGTCCGAGGCGATCGGCGAGTTCCACGGGGCGATCGCGCCGACCACGCCGATGGGCTCGTGCGTGGTGACGGTGACGTAGGCGCCGCGGGACGGGGTGAGGGCGTCCTCCGCCGTCTCCAGCAGGGCGGCCGCGTACCGGAAGGTGCCGGCGGCGCTGGCCGCGAGGGCGCGGGTCTCGGTGCGGGTCTTGCCGGTGTCGGCGGTCTGGATCGCCGAGAGCCGGTCCGCGTTCACGTCGATCAGCTCCGCGATCCGGTGCAGGTACCGCGCCCGCAGGTGCGGGGCGAGGTCCCGCCAGGCGGGGTCCGCGGCGGCCCGGGAGGCACCCCGGGCCGCCGCGTCCACGTCCTCGGGGGAGGCGCCGTGCAGCGTGGTCAGCACCCGGCCGGTCGCGGGGTCGACGACCTCGGTCGGCGCACCCGATCCGGTCCGCCAGCGCCCGGCGATCAGCGCTTCGTCCGGCGGCAGAACCGTCTCGGTCATGGCTTCTCCTCCTGGGCGTTCGCGGCCTGCGACCGGGCCTTTCAGGACCTGATCACTTGGTGGTGAAAATCTAACCCCTTAAATATCTCTCCGCAAGAGCCCGTCGCCCACCCGTCACCCATCCGGACGCGGACGCGACCCCGCCGGCCTCACGGGTCCCTCCCACGGCGCGGGACAGGTGGCGCGGCGGCACGGCGAGAGGCCCGGCCGGGGCGTTGCCCCGGCCGGGCCTCTGCGGAGGTGGCCGTCAGGTCACGGAAGGTCCGTCGACCGACCGCGCGTCACAAGAACCGTGCGTCACAAGGACCGCGCGTCACAAGGACCGCGCGTCACAAGGACCTGCGTCACGAGGACCTGCGTCACTGGGTGACGGACGCCTCCAGGTGGAACGGGTTGTGCAGCAGCGGGCTGGTGCGGCGGGACTCGACCACGATCTCCCACACGCCGGCCTTGGGGTTGGTGAACGTACGGGTGCCCGGGTCGCAGACGGCGGCGTCGGAGAAGTTGCTGTAGCAGTTGAGCGAGCCGCTGCCCGCACGCTCACCGCTGACGCCCTCGGGGGTGTAGGCCCAGAAGCGGGTGTGGCTGCCGTCGGCGAGGCCCGAGAGGTTCACGGTCAGCGCCTTGGTCCCGGCGGGCACGGCCACCGTGTAGCGGACGGCCTCGTTGCGGTCGGTCCTGCCGTCGGCGGACCAGGTGGTGCCGGCCGTCAGCTCGGCCGCGGCCTCGACCACCAGCAGGGTGGCCTGCTCCAGGCCCCGGACGTCCTCGTTGTCGATGTTCAGGACGGCACTGTGGACGCCCTGCGTGGCCGGCTTCGCGGTCACCTGGACGACCGTCGGGACGTCCTTCTCGAGGACGACGCGCTCGGGCACGGAGAAGGTGTCGTCGTCGCCCTTGAGGCCGAGCTCGAAGGTCTGGGCGCCGTCCTTGCCGCCGGTGCGGGTCAGGGTGACGTCGTAGGTGCGGGACTCGCCGACGCCCTGGCCGCCGCTGCCGGGGGCGCAGCTGTTGAAGAGGCCGGTGCCGGTGTTCGGCGTGGCCAGCTGGCCGGAGAGCACGGTGCACACCGGGGCGGAGACGGTGACCTGCTCACCGGTCGCGACGCCCTTGGAGAGGAACTTCCACGCCTGCTCGACGTCGAACAGACCGTGGCCCTGGGCGACGGCGTCGACCTTGTTGTTGTAGTCGGCCGTGGTGTAGACGGCCTTGCGCAGCTCGGCCGGGGTGGCGCTGACGCCGCTCTGCTTGGCGGCGGACAGCAGCAGGGCCGCCGCGCCGGTGGCCTGCGGGGCCGCCATCGAGGTGCCGTTCATGTGGCTGTAGCCGCTCGGCAGGGCGTAGCCGGTCTCGGCGACGGAGGCGTTGGGCATCCAGCGGGGCGTGGTGGAGACGGCCGAGCCGGGAGCGGTGATGTCCGGCTTCAGGCCGCCGTCCTCACGCGGGCCGCGCGAGGAGAACGGGAACACGCCGTCCTTGAAGTCCACCTCGGAGCCGTAGTTGGACCACCAGGTCTCACGGGTGACGGAGGCGCCGACGCTGACCACCTTGTCGGCGATGTTCGGGTCGCCGACGGTGTTGGTGCCGGCGCCGGAGTTGCCCGCCGAGATGAACATCTGGACGCCGGTCTCGTCGATCAGGCGGTTGTACAGCAGCGCCTGGGCGCTCTGTCCGTCGTTGAGGGCCGGGCTGGAGCCGATCGACATGTTGATGACGTCGACGCCGTACTTGGTGGCGAGGTCGATCATGCCGTCGTTGAGGGCGGCGCTGGAGCAGCCGTTCGCGTGGCAGGCCCGCATGGAGACCAGCTTGGCGCCGGGCGCCTGGCCGTCCATCCGGCCGCCGAACATGCCGTTCGCGGCGGTGATGCCGGCGACGTGGGTGCCGTGGTCGACGTCGAGCGCGTTGATGTTGATGCCGGAGAAGTTCCCGCGGAGCTTCTTGAACTCGACCGTGAACGGCTGCCGTTCGTCCTGCGGCGTGTCCGGGTCGTCGGTGCCGATGTAGCCGATCTCGTGGTCGACGTCGTACGCCTTGATCAGCTCGTCGTCCGAGAAGACGTGGTCCAGGTCGGTGTCGACCCACACCGCGCCGTCCGAGGCGCGGCCGGCTATGCCCAGCCGTACGCCGTCCAGCGTGGGGTCGGCGAAGCTGGTCTCCGTGAGCAGGCGCGGCGCCAGGTACAGCTGCTCCTCGCCCTCGGAGGCCGGGAGGGTCCAGGTGATGCCGTTCTTCTCCGCGGTGGGCCCGCTGACCTTGTGGGAGTCGGTGAGCAGCGACCAGGACCGGTCGAAGAGCAGGTCGATCAGGTTCGTCGGGTCGGTCGCCGTCTTCGTGTCGACCAGCTTGCGCTCACCGGTGGTGGTCTCGGCCAGCGCCGGGTGGGTGGGGTCGACGCCGGTGTCCATGATGCCGATGGTCACGCCCCGCCCGTCGAAGGAGGGGTTCTTCTCCTTGAAGCGGACCGAGCCGGTGTCCCGGGTGGGCATGTACGGGTTGTCGTCGCCCGTCTTCGCCGACGGGGCGGCGGGAAGCTCGCCCGACGCGCTTGCGGCCTGCGCGGCCGTCCCGGCCGCGCTCCCGCCCGCGCCCGTGTCCTCCAGCTTCAGCAGCTCGTCCACGTCCGCCCGCAGGACGTCGTCGAGCGCAACGGCCTTGTCCACCGCGGCGAACGGCACGTTGGCCTTCACGTAGCCGATCTCCGCGTCGGTCCGGGTGACCTCCGCGCCGAGCTCGGTGAGCGCCTCGCGGACCTCCTCCGCACGCCCGTCCCTGACCGCCAGCATCAGCGTCACGAAGTCGGGGACCGCGCGCTCCGCCCCGGCGGGGAGGCTGCGCGCCCGGGACTGCTGCGCGTACCGGGTGACGAGCGAGCGGTCGTGGCTGCCGAGCTTGTCGGCGGCGGCCGTCGCGGCCGGGGCGGGGTCCGCCTGGGCCGGGATCGCGGTCAGCGACATGCTGCCGGCCGCGACCACCGCGGCGAGCGTCGCCATGGTTCTCACGGACGGCTTCGTGCGGTGACTTCTGGGGGTGTTCATCGGCGTCCTATCCATGAAGGCGTGTCGAACAGCGACACCGTTTCATCCGCCGACGTGGCCGAAAAAGCCCTCCCAGCTGTCGGTTTAGTGCCTTGTCGCAAAGGCGACAACGCCTGGTCAGACCCACTCCCGCCGCGCGGCCTGCCAGCCCAGCTGCACCCGGCTCTGGGCGTTGGCGAGGGCCAGCAGCCGCCGGACCCGCCGCTGGACGGTACGCAGACTCACGTTCTGCTGGGAGGCGATGGCCTGGTCGGTGTAGCCGGCGAGGAGCAGCGACAGCAGGTAGCGGTCGTCGGCGGCCAGCGGGCCCTCGGCCTCGGCCAGCGCGGTCGGCACCGGGACGGCGGACTCCCAGCACCGGTGGAAGATCCAGCCGAGGGCGTCCACCATGGCGCGGTTGCGCACCAGCAGGGCCGTGACCTCGTCCTGTCCGGACTGGTCCGGCACCACGATGGCGATCCTGTCGTCGACCAGGACGAGCTTGAGCGGCACCTCCACCGCGACGCGCATCTCCTCGCCCAGCTCGGCCCACTCCTTGAGCAGCAGCGGCGCGTCGGGGCCGTCGGTGTCCAGGAGGTCCCGCTGGTACACGACCCGGTACCGCACACCGGCCCGCAGGGCGTCCTGCTGGCCGGCGTTGTCGTCGGCGGGCACGGCGACGGCCGGCGCCCGGACCAGGCTGCGGACCTCGTGCTGCGCCTCGTGCAGCAGGTGGTTGTACCGCTCGGCGAGCGGCTCCGCGCCCTCGATCACCTCGATCGGCTCGGCGGGTTCGTACCCGGCCTCCCTGCGGTAGCGCGCCGTCAGTTCGGCGATGGCGTGCCGCGCCCGGCGGGCGTCGTCCATGCGGTGGAGCATCAGCAGGTTGAGGTTGACGTCCGGCGGAGCCGCCCGCAGTCCGCGCCGGCTGCCGGACAGCCGTGTCACCAGGCCCTTGTGCTCCAGACCGGCGAGCGCGGTCTCGGTCTCCGGCACGCCCAGCCCGGTCCGGCCGGCCAGTTCCCGCGCGTCGGCGGCGGCGCGGGTGACGAGTTCGACGTACACCTGTTCCTCGGTCGGTTCGATACCGAGACCTTCCAGCATCTCTCACCCTCCGGCGCGCGACAGCGGTGCGGGCATGCCACGCGGACCCCCGGCGTGCGGGGGTTCTCCGGACGAGCGTCCGTGGCTGGTGGCTGTGCTGATCTTGGGGGCCGACCCGCCCCCGGTCAACGGCCGTGCCGTGGAGTGAGACACCCAGACCGCGGGCCGCCCGCCCTCACACGGTCAGGTGGTCAGTGGCCGAACGCTTCCTTCAGCCACCACGCGCCCTCCGCGGAAGCCGTCTTGGCGTCGACGACCAGCGGACGCCCGCCCGGCTCCGCCAGCCAGGCCTTGAGCGGGCCGAGGTCCTCCGGTGTGCGGACGGTGAGCGCCTCGCAGCCGTATCCGCGGGCGATGGCGGCGATGTCGGTGTCGGGGAAGGTGACCGTGGACAGGTCGGGCTCCTCCGGACCGAAGTGGTGGACCTCCGCCCCGTACATGGAGTCGTTGTAGACCACCACCAGCATCGGCAGGCCCAGCCGGACCACCGTCTCCAGCTCCGAGATGCCCATCAGGAAACCGCCGTCGCCGCACGCCGCGACCGGCAGCCTGCCGGGCTGGGCGAGGGCCGCGCCGATCGCCGTCGACAGGCCGAGGCCCACGGACTGGAACGCCTGGGTGAAGCAGAAGCCGTAGTGGTCGGGGACGTCCAGGTACATGCTGGGGTAACCGAGGAAGTTGCCCGAGTCGACGGAGACGACCCGCTCCGCGGGCAGCAGCCGGTCCAGTTCGACGGTGAGGGTGCGCGGGTCGATGGTCCCGCCGCCGGGGCCTTCTCCGGTGGTCCCGTCCTGGTAGGGGACCTGCTTCCAGGAGCCCTCCGCGGCGATGCGGGCGGCGGTCTCCGGGGTGCGGTAGCCGGTCAGCCGCTCCTCCCCGAGGGCGGCGAGGGCGACGAGGGTGTCGGCCGCCGTCTCGGCCACCGAGCCCCACAGGCCGAGGTCCACCGGCCGCACCCGGCCTATGGCGGCCCGTTCCAGGTCCACCTGGACCACGGTCGCGTCGTCGGCGATCAGCCGCCCGTGCCGCATGGTCCACATGTTGAGGGCGCAGCCCCAGCCGACGATCAGGTCCGCCCCGGCGATGAGTTCGGCGGCCAGCGGGGTGGAGAACCCTCCGGAGACGTCGATGCTCCACTCCTGGTCGTGGAAGAGGCCCCGGGCCACCGCGGAGGTGGCCAGCAGCGCCCCGGACCTCTCGGCCAGCGCGATCAGCGCCTCCCGTCCGCCGGAGGCG
>NZ_JACADT010000188.1:0-7914 GCF_013421635.1 Streptomyces sp. UH6
ATCCTTTCGGCGTCTGATTCCCAGTCAGCGGGATTTGCCTTCCGGGCCGTTGGGCCCTTCCGACCTGTGAGACTTTAGCGGATTCCCTTCCCTCGATGCCAATCGGGGGTCCCGCTCTCACGAACGAGGAATCCTGCGCTCCACAATGCACACGTCGACACACACGGCGGAAATAGCCGCGAGGCTTTGGTGGTGCTTGTGGGGTGGCTGTCCGGGGCCGACCGGAGTCGGTGCTCACGTCGGACAACTCGGAGAACCTTACGGATCACCTCGGGCAGTGTCAAACTCCCTGTACAGGCACCCCGTCACGGCCTAGCCTGGCCGCGTGAACTCAGCGCATGCGTGCACCCAGAGCTGGTGGGCCGCCTGACGGCGGCCCGTCCTCACGCATGCGTTCAAGCAGCGGCCGCCGGATCCCGGCGGCCGTTTCCCGTATCTCCCTCCGCGGGGTGGCCGCCGGGCGCGGAGCGGCCCGGACGACCAGGAGGTCGGGAGATGGGTCGAGAGACGAAGCGGGTCTTCAGCGGTGTCCAGCCGTCGGGGCATCTGACACTGGGCAACTACCTCGGGGCGGTCCGCCGCTGGGCGGCCGTCGACCAGCACCGGTCGGACGCCCTGTTCTGCGTGGTCGACCTGCACGCGCTCACCGTGGAGCACGACCCCGCGAGGCTCCGGCGGCTGAGCCGGCAGACGGCCACGCTGCTGCTGGCGTCCGGACTGGACCCCGAGGTGTGCACCGTGTTCGTGCAGAGCCACGTCGACGAGCACGCGCGGCTGTCCTTTCTGCTGGAGTGCGTGGCGACCGACGGTGAGGCGCGGCGGATGGTGCAGTACAAGGAGAAGGTCGTGCGCCAGCAGGAGCAGGGCAACGGTGTGCGGCTGTCCCTGCTGACGTATCCGGTGCTGATGGCGGCCGACATCCTGGCGTACGCCACCGACGAGGTGCCGGTGGGTGAGGACCAACGGCAGCACGTCGAGCTGGCGCGGGACGTCGCGGAGCGGTTCAACCAGCGCTACGGCCGGACCTTCGTCGTTCCGGAGGCCACCCTGGCCACGGTGGGGGCGCGGGTGATGAACCTGCAGGAACCCACCTCGAAGATGGGGAAGAGCGACCGTTCGGGTCAGGGGGTGGTGCGTCTCCTGGACGAACCCGAAGTGGTGCGCAGGAAGGTCATGCGGGCGGTCACCGACAACGGGGCGGGCGGGCAGGAGGTCGTGTACGACCGCGTGGCACGGCCCGGGGTGGCCAATCTGCTGGAGATCCTCGCCGCCTGTACCGGCGAGGAGCCGGCGGCACTGGCCGGGAAGTACACGGGGTACGGCCCTCTGAAGAAGGACGTCGCCGAGGCCGTCGTGGAGGTGCTGCGGCCGGTGCGGGAGCGGCACGCGGAGCTGTGCGCGGATCCGGCCCAGGTGGACGGCGTGCTGCGGGCGGGGGCCGAGCGGGCCCGGGAGAGGGCGCGGCCGGTGGTGGACGCGGCGTACCGGGCGATCGGGCTGTTGCCGCCGGCCTGAAGGCACCGAGCCCTGGGGGCGGAGCGGGCTCCGCCCCCAGGGTCCCCGGCCCGTCGTTTCAGGAGCCGTTGCCGGAGGCGAGTTCGCGGCTGCGGTCGCGGGCGGCCTCGAGCGCGGCGATCAGGGCGGCGCGGACGCCGTGGTTCTCCAGCTCACGGATGGCGCTGATGGTGGTGCCGGCGGGAGAGGTGACGTTCTCGCGGAGCTTGACCGGGTGTTCGCCGCTGTCGCGGAGCATGACGGCCGCGCCGATGGCGGACTGGACGATCAGGTCGTGGGCCTTGTCCCGGGGCAGGCCGAGGAGGATGCCGGCGTCGGTCATGGCCTCGACCAGGTAGTAGAAGTACGCCGGGCCGGAGCCGGAGAGCGCGGTGCAGGCGTCCTGCTGCGACTCGGGGACGCGGAGGGTCTTGCCCACCGATCCGAAGATCTGCTCCGCGGTTTCCACGTGGGCGTCGGTGGCGTGGCGTCCCGCCGAGATCACGGACATGGCCTCGTCGACCAGGGCGGGGGTGTTGGGCATGACGCGGACCACGGGGACGCCGGCCGGGAGGCGGTCCTCCAGGGAGGCGGTCGTGATGCCCGCGGCGCCGCTGATCACCAGGCGTCCGGCCGGGACGTGCGGGGCCAGCTCCTCGACCAGGGCGCCCATGTCCTGCGGCTTGACGGTGAGGATCAGGGTGTCGGCGGTCTTGGCGGCCTCCGCGTTGCCGACCGCCGTCACCCCGTAGCGGGAGCAGAGCTCCTCGGCGCGTTCGGCGCGGCGGGCGGTGACCAGCAGGTCGGACGGGTTCCAGCCGCCCCGGATCATGCCGCTGAGCAGTGCTTCGCCGATCTTGCCGGTGCCGAGGACTGCGACTTTCTGGCTCATGGGTGTTGCCCTCCGGGGGAGTTGCGCGTCGTCCATGGCCATCCTCGCACCGGGGCCGTGGCGACCCCGCGCACTGTCCGCCAGGCGGAACGGCAGCGCGCCGTTCCCCCGTGCGGCGTGTCAGACGGTGCGGCGGTCAGGCGGTGCGGCGGCGGAGGGTGGCCGCGCCGACGGCGAGGACCAGGAGGGCGCAGCCGACCATGACCAGGACGTCGCGGACGAAGTCGCCGGTGACCCCGGCGTGCTGCTGGACCTCGTTCATCCCGTCGACCGCGTAGGACATGGGCAGGACGTTGGACACGGCCTCCAGGACGGGCTGCATCTGGTCGCGCGGGGTGAACAGGCCGCACAGCAGGAGCTGCGGGAAGATCACGGCCGGCATGAACTGGACGGCCTGGAACTCCGAGGCGGCGAAGGCGGAGACGAACAGGCCGAGGGCGGTGCCGAGGACGGCGTCGAGGAGGGCGACCAGGAGCAGCAGCCAGGGCGAGCCGATGACGTCGAGGCCGAGGCCCCAGACGGAGAGGCCGGTGGTGAGCAGCGACTGGACGATGGCCAGGGTGCCGAAGGCGAGCGCGTAGCCGGCGATGAAGTCGGCCTTGCCCAGGGGCATGGCGAGGAGGCGTTCCAGCGTGCCCGAGGTGCGTTCGCGCAGGGTGGCGATGCTGGTGACCAGGAACATCGTGATCAGCGGGAAGATGCCGAGCAGTGAGGCGCCGATGCTGTCGAAGGTCTCCGGGCTGCCGTCGAAGACGTAGCGGAGCAGGAGCAGCAGGAGGCAGGGCACCAGGAGCAGCAGGGCGATGGTGCGGGGGTCGTTGCGGAGCTGGCGCAGGACGCGGGCGGCGGTGGCGGCGGTCCGGGCGGGGCTGAGGGGCGCGGTGGTCATCGGGGGGTCTCCTGGCGGTGGGACCGGGCGGCCTCGGCCGCGGCTTCGGCGGCCTCGTCGATGAGGCTGAGGAAGGCCGCCTCGACGGTGTCCGTGCCGGTGCGGGTCTTCAGGGCGTCGGGGGTGTCCTGGGCGAGGATCTCGCCCTCGCGCATCAGCAGGAGGCCGTGGCAGCGCTCGGCCTCGTCCATGACGTGGGAGGAGACCAGGAGGCTGGCGCCGCGGTCGGCGGCGATGGCGTCGAAGAGGTCCCAGAGGTCGCGGCGGAGCACCGGGTCGAGTCCGACGGTGGGCTCGTCGAGGACCAGGAGTTCCGGTGTGCCGAGGAGGGCGACGGCGAGGGACACGCGGCTGCGCTGGCCTCCGGAGAGGTTGCCGGCCAGGGCGTCGGCGTGGCTGGTGAGGTCGACGTCGGCGACGGCGCGCGTGACGTTCTCCCGGCGGCGGGCCGCGGCGCGGCGGCCGGGGTCGAGGACCGCGGCGAAGTACTCCAGGTTCTGCCGGACGGTGAGGTCGTCGAAGACGGCGGGGGCCTGGGTGACGTAGCCGATGCGGGCGCGCAGCGAGGGGTGGCCGGCCGGCTGATCGAGGACCTGGAGGTCTCCGGTGACCTTGGCCTGGGTGCCCATGACGGCGCGGATCAGGGTCGATTTGCCGCAGCCGGAGGGGCCGAGCAGGCCGGTGATGCGGCCGGCGGGCACGGTGAAGTCCAGGTCGCGCAGCACGGTGCGGGGGCCTCGGACCACGGTGAGGCCGGTGGCCCGGACCGCCTGACCGGACTGTTTATTCATCATGCGATGAATAATTCTCCGCCGCTCCGGACACGTCAAGGCCGCCGCGCGGATTCGTGCGGCGGCCTCGGGCTGTGGGCGGGGTCCGGGGAGGCGGCAGGGGTCAGCGTGGTGTGACGACCAGGAGGAGGACGTCGTAGACCTCCTCGACGAGCCCGTCCGGGAAGACCTCCCGGAGGCGGGCGCGCTCCCGGTCGAGGAAGGCGCGGGTGGATTCCTCGCCGTGCACGATGAAGACGGAGTGGCTGGCGACGTTGGCCAGGTGGGTGTCGAGCGGGATGCGGCGGCTCCACCGGAGTACGCGGCGGGCGATCCGGTCGGGGTCGGGCGGGAACGGGGCGCCGGCGAAGAGCTTGTCGGCGTCGAGGGTGCGGGTGCCGCCGCCGGACTTGTTGGCGCGGTCGTCGCCGAAGTGCCGGCGGACGCGGTCGGCCTGCTCGGCGATCCACGGGACGTCCTGGGCGTCGGTGTTCCACCAGAGGGCGAGGGCGCCGCCCGGGCGCAGGACGCGCAGGGCCTCCGGGTGCGCGTGCGCGGGGTCGGTCCAGTGCCAGGACTGGGCGTAGGTCACCAGGTCGGCGGTCGCGGAGGCCAGCGGGAGGTGGTTGCCGTCGCCCCTGACCAGGGGCGTGTCGGGGAGGGCGCGGCGGAATTCGGCGGCCATGCCCTCGCCGGGTTCCACGGCGAGGACCCGCGCGCCGCGGGCCCGCAGGAGGGTGGTGGAGATGCCGGTGCCGGCGCCCACGTCGACCACGCGGGCGCCGGAAAGGGGGCGGCCGGACAGCTCCTCGACGGCGTCGAACAGGACGGGCGGGTAGGTGGGGCGGGCGGCGGCGTAGACGGCTGCGGCGCTGTTGAACGAGCGCGCCCGTTCGGCGTGGGCCGTGACCAGGGAGGCGGGCAGGGGGCGCGCGGTGGGCGAGGTCATGGCTCCATGGTGGAGCGGACCGGCGGCGCGCCCCGGGAGCTTTCACCAGGTTGGGTTCCGTGGGGCGGAAGTCTCGCAATTCCTGCCCGGGAACCCCTCATTCCGGGGCGGATGCCCAGGGCTCGGGATCGAGCGGGTTGTCGTGGAGCGGGTGCGCGACCCCCGAAGGGCCCGGCCGCCGCTGTGCCGGCCGGGCCCGGGGGCCGTCGTGCGGTCGCCGCGTCAGCGGCAGAGCCAGGAGGTCGCCTCCGTCTCGTCGAAGAACGGGAGCCAGCGGCACACGCCGTGGTCCCGGTCCTGCCGGTGGCCGCCTCCGTGGCCGCCTCCGTGACCGCCGTCGTGGCCCGGCCCGTGGTGACCGGGCTTGCCGTGACCGGGTCCGTGGTGACCGGGCTTGCCGTGGCCGCCGTGGTGGCCGGACTTCTCCTTGTTGACGAGCGTGCAGGTCACCGAGGAGCCCGCGGGGATCGTCACCCGGTCCGCCCGGACCGGCAGCAGGGCACCGCCGTCGGTCACGCAGTACCAGCCGCTCCGGCGGTATCCGCCGGGGCCGTCGGACTCGCCGAGGGTGTAGGTGCCCGACGGCACCTCCACACCGGTCACCTCCTCGCTGCCGCTGACGCCGGCGAGGTGGGCGGGACCGTCCGCGGTCAGGGTCCAGTCCTCCGGCTCCGCGGTGCCGTCCTCATTGATCACGCGCTTGACCAGGGTGAGCCGGGTGTCGTCGTCGCCGTCACAGGTGACCGTGTTGCGCACCGTGTAGGAGTTGGACTCCTGGGTCAGCTCCGCCCGGTAGGGCAGCGCCGCGTCGACCGGGCGGCCGTTGGCCGTGACCACCCGTCGGCTGCTCAGTGTGCAGTCCTCCGGGATCTCGGTGGTCTCGGCGACGGTCACCGTGTCGCCGACCGTGTAACCCTCGCGGGCCACGCCCCAGTCCTGGCCGGTGGCTCCGGCCGAACCGGGGCCGGTCAGGGTGAGTTCGGCGTCGAAGCCGTCGGGGCGGTCCGCGTGTTCGTAGACGGTCCCGTCGATCGACCACTCCTTGTCGACGGTGACGTCGGCCTCGGCGTCCGCCTGCGCGCGGTTGTACACGATGCAGCTGACGGCGGCCTGGCGCGGGAGGTCGAGGGTGAAGCCGGGACCGCCGGCCGCCCCGGTGTTGGTGACCTCGACCGGGGTGTCGTCGTCGAGGTTGACGCACACGGCGTTGCGTCCGCCCTGGGTCACCACGGTGTAGCCGTCCTGCTGGGCCTCCGTGACGTTCACCGAGGCGTTGTCCACGGTGCCCGGGTAGGTCGGCTGGAACACGACCGCGCCGGTGCCGTCACCGGTCGTCTCCTCGGTGTCGGGCAGCCCGCCGACCCCCGGGGTGCTGGTCGTGGCGGTGAACTCCCAGCCGGGGCCCGCCACCGTGGCTCCGGTGACGTCCTCGCCGGTGTTCTGCGGGGGCACGATCTGCTTGACCACCGTGAGGGTTCCGTCGCAGTGGCCGAGGGCGAGGTCGTGCAGGGCCTCGGCGGCGCCCTCGAAGTTGGCGGTCTGGTAGTAGTCCGCGGTGGTCGGGTTGGTGCCGTCGTAGGCCTCCGTGCCGGAGATGGCGCGCAGGTTGAGGCCGGACACCCCCTCGACGCCCCGGCCCACGCCGAGGGCGATGACCCGCGTGCCCTCCGCCTTGACCGCGTTGGCGGCGAAGATGCCGCCCTCCACGTCGGCGAAGTGGGTGTGCGAACCGTCGCCGGTGGGGGGGTTGTTCCAGTACGTGGGGTTGCCGTCGGTCAGCACCACGACGGCGTCGTAGTGCTGCTCGGCCTTGGCCACCGCGTACAGGCCCTGGTCCCAGTTGGTGCCGGAACCCAGCGTCCAGTCCGCGTAGAGGCTCTTGAACTCCTCCGCGCCGGCCTCGGTGGAGACCGGCACCAGTTCCGGGTGGTTGGTGGTGCCGGTGCTGGGCGACCGCCGGTCGAAGGAGAACAGCGCCAGCCGGGACGGGGTTCCGGTGAGGGCGTCCGTGAACCCGTCGGCCGCCGCCTTGAGGCTGGGCAGCGCGCTGCCGACCGAGGCCGACAGGTCGAGGACCAGCGCGATGTCCAGACCGCAGTCCTCGGGCAGCTCAGGGTTGATCCGCGACTGCTGCCAGATGCCGCCCGAGGCCAGGTAGGGGCTGGTGGCGTAGTCGGCGCTGTACATGAAGTCGCTGGTCGACGAGTAGACCTCGCCGCCTTCCAGCGCGGGCGTCTGGAACTGGTAGGGGGAGGCGAACGAGCCCGAGCCGCTGCCCGCGCCGGTGCGCAGGGTGGGGTTGGTGTACCAGCCGTCCGGCACCCCGATCTGGCGGACCCAGAAGCGCGCGCCCTCGTTGGCGCCGCCGTCGCCGGTGTCGGGCACGACGAAGTTGCAGTCGCCGTCCGCGTCGGAGGTGCAGACCGCCCAGGTGGTGTTCACCGGCGTGGTGGCGTCCTCGGAGGCGAAGAGGGCGAGCCGTACGCCCGCGAGGGGGCCCACGACCGAGTCGGCGACCCGGTCACCGCCCGTCTTCACCGTCACCACGGAGGTGCCCGGCTCCGCCGGGGGGACGTCCGGCGGGGCGGCCGCGCCCAGGAGGGTGACGAGGGCCGTGGCCCCCACGAGGGCACGGGCGAGGCGCCCCAGGCGCCTCCGTCCCGGAGTTATGGTGCGGTGAATACGCATGCGGGCCTTCCTGGTCGAGGAGGGTGGCGACTGGCGACCGGAGCGTGATCGCCGCATGCCCATGCTGATCTCGCGGGCGGCGCCGCACCGCCCGGTGTTGCTCCGTACGGGAGGGCCGTTCGGCCGCTCAGGTGCCGGAGGGGGCTTTCCCGTTCCGCGTGAGGTGGTGTCCGCGTCGCTCGCGGCGGCCCGACAACCCGGGCGGGGGTGCGCGGGTGACGTCCTGTTCGTC
>NZ_JACADT010000189.1:0-7868 GCF_013421635.1 Streptomyces sp. UH6
GACCGGGCCCGGCACCAGGTGCTCAAAGCGATCGCCCATGCGGACCAGCGCACCCGCACCGGCCCCGGTCGCCGCCATGCTCTGCGCCTCGCGGCGGGCGCGGTGGTCGCCACGGCGATCACGGGGACGGCGGTGCTGACCGGCACGGACGGCTCCGGTGAGGGCGGCGCACCGGGCACGAGCACCCCGCGGCTGGAGAACGCCGCCGCGACGGTGCTGAACGGGGCGGCGTCGTGGGAGCGCGAGCAGGAGAAGGAGCCGGTGGCGCCGCGCGACGACCAGTTCATCTACTCGAAGCGGATCATCCAGGAGACGGAGCAGAAGACCGGCGAGGTCAAGACCTACACCGACGAGATGTGGGAGTCGGTGGACGTCTCCAAGCCCTCCTTGAGCATGGAACTGGGCCGCGAGATGTGGGAGGGGCCCGCGGACGAGGGCGGCGGGGTATGGCCGCCCCGGAAGTGGAGCGAACTCAAGAAGCTGCCCCAAGACCCGGAGAAGCTCATCTCGGCCATCATCTCCCTCGGCTCCCGGTCCGACGACCGGCCCATCAGCGATCTCGACGAGTTCGAACGGTTCGAGGCCTACTGGCTGCTCGGGGAACTCCTGAAGAACCCGGTGCTGCCCCAGGGACTGCGCCCCGCGGCGTACGAGGCGCTGGCCCTGGTGCCCGGCATCAAGACGATCCCGGGGGTGAAGGACTCGGCCGGGCGGGCCGGGGTGGGGATCGCCTCCACCGAGCTCGGGTCCCACGAAGGCAAGTACCTGATCTTCGACCCGGCGTCGTACGCATTCCTGGGCTTCCGCGACGAGCGGATCTCGGCTTCCGGGCAGAAGAAGTACATCCAGCTGTCGCACGTGGAGGACTGGGGGATCGTCGACCGGGTGAGGCAGCGCCCGTAGTCCGGCCGCTGTGTCGCATCCGGCGGGCGGGACCCTCGAGACCGCCGGCACCGGCAGATGGACGCCGGTGCCGGCGGCCCTGAGGTTCGTCCTGCCCCGGTAACGTGATCTCGTATGACCGACTTCGAGATCGAGATCACCGCAGACCTGGTGCATGACCTGCTGCTGGAGCAGCATCCGGATCTCGCAGGGCTGGCCCTCCGCGAAGTGGCGGGCGGGTGGGGCAACCAGATGTGGCGCCTCGGGGACGATCTGGCTGTCCGTATGCCGCGTCAAGAAGGTGCCTCGGCCCTTCTGCGCAAGGAGTGCCGGTGGCTGCCCGTCCTGGGCCCGCGCCTGCCGCTCCCCGTCCCCAGCCCCGTGCGGATCGGTGAACCGTCCGCGCGCTTCCCGAAGCCCTGGACCGTCATGACGTGGATCCCCGGCGAGCCGCTGGACCACACCTCCATCAGCCGCGGCGACCACGCGGCCGACACGCTCGCGGCCTTCCTCACCGCGCTCCACGTGGAAGCACCCGAAGACGCGCCGATCAGTGAGGACCGCGGCGACCACCCCAAGAAGTGCACGGACGGCTTCGACCACTACTTCCACGCCGTCGTCCCCGCCGACCTCGCCGAGGCCGTCCGCGCCGTGTGGGACGACGCCGTCGCGGCCCCCGAACGGGAGGGCCCGCCGCTCTGGGTGCACGGCGACCTTCACCCCGCGAACGTGGTCGTCTCCGAGGGGACGCTCTCGGGCGTGATCGACTTCGATGCCATGTTCGCCGGCGACCCGGCCTGGGACCTCGCGGCTGCCTGGGTGATCCTTCCCGCAGGCGCCGTCTCCCGCTTCTTCGACGGATACGCGCATGCGGACGAGGGGACGATCCGCCGTGCCCGCGGGCTGGCCGCCCTGAAGAGCCTGTTCCTCATGCTCATGGGCCAGAACGGGGACCGAGGTCTTCCCGGCGGCAAGCCGGCATGGGGCCCTGCCGGCCGGGCAGCTCTCGACCGCGTTCTGACAGAGCAGTTGCTGTAGACACGGGGCGACGAGCCCCCATCCGCGCTCGCTGCCGGAGCTGCCACGATCACTGGACACACGCCAGTACCAGGATCGACTTCCTCTTCGTGAAGGCCTACGCCATCCACAACGCCCACCGTCCACCCAGCCCGCCCGTCGGCGGACCGGGTGCGCACGCACCCGGTCCGCCGACCCGGCCGAACGATCCGAACGATCGGCACCCCTACGGGAAATCAGGCCGCGACGAGCTCCTTCTCGCGGTCCGGCGCCGTGACCTTCGGCTTCCTGTTCGGCAGCGAGAGCCGCACGACCTTGCGCCACGCGGAGTACACCTGCTTGGGCAGCGGACCGGTGACGTACTCCAGCTCGTACTTCTCGAACAGCGCGCGCACCTTCACCGCGACCTCGGCGTACCGGTTGCTCGGCAGGTCCGGGAACAGGTGGTGCTCGATCTGGTGCGACAGGTTGCCGGTCATGAAGTGCATGGCCTTGCTGCCGCTGATGTTCGCCGAGCCCATCATCTGGCGCAGGTACCACTGGCCGCGCGTCTCGCCCTTGATCGACCGGCGCTCGAAGACCTGCACGCCCTCGGGGAAGTGCCCGCACATGATCACCGAGTGGGACCAGAGGTTGCGGACCAGGTTCGCGGTGAACGTGGCGGCGAGCGTGGTGAGGAACGACGGGCCCGACAGCAGCGGGTGGATCACGTAGTCCTTGAGCACCTGCTTGCGGATCTTGCGACCCACGGCCCTGGCCCGCGCGCGGAACTCCGGGTTGTTGCGGCGGCGCTTGTGCAGGTTCTTGCCCAGCTCCAGGTCGTACGCCGCGATGCCGTACTCGAAGAAGCACGCGTTGATGAAGTTCCACAGCGGCTGACCGAGGTGGAACGGGCGCCACTTCTGGTCCTCGTCGACGCGCATGATGCCGTAGCCGAGATCGTTGTCCTTGCCTATCACGTTGGTGTACGTGTGGTGCAGCTCGTTGTGCGAGTGCTTCCACTGATCGGCCGGCGAGACGTGATCCCAGTCCCAGGTGGTGGAGTGGATCTTCGGGTCACGCATCCAGTCCCACTGTCCGTGCAGGACGTTGTGACCGATCTCCATGTTGTCCATGATCTTCGCCACGGACAGACCGGCGGTGCCGAGCAGCCACGCGGGCGGGAAGAACGAGAACAGCAGCACGCCCCTGCTGGCCAGCTCGAGCTTGCGCTGCGCCGAGATGACCTTACGGATGTAGGCGGCGTCCTTCTCGCCGCGGTCGGCGAGCACCTCGTCGCGGATCGCGTCCAGCTCGCGGCCGAGCTCCTCGATCTGCTCCGCGGTCAGGTGGGCGGTGGGGTCGATGGCGGTCACGGTGCTCCTACCGTTCGATGTCACAGGGGCCCGCCGCGGCGGACACGCAGGTCTGGATGAGGACGCCCGGCTCGGCCTCGGTGATCTCGCCGGTGCGCAGGTCGCGGACGGCGCCCGCCTTGAGCGGCGTGACGCAGCCGAAGCAGATGCCCATGCGGCACCCGGAGGGCATCAGCACGCCGGCCTCCTCGCCGATGTCCAGCAACGGCGTGGCGCCGTCCGCGTCGACGGTCTTGCCGGTGGTGCTGAACGTGACCTCCCCGCCGTCACCCGCGACGACGACGGAGGGACGGAAGCGTTCGGTGTGCAGGCGGTCCTGGACGCCGTGCCCGCTCCAGTGCTCCTCGGCGGCGTCGAGCAGACCCGCGGGCCCGCAGGCCCAGGTCTCGCGCTCGGCCCAGTCGGGCACGAGTTCGTCGAGACGGGCGATGTCGAGCATGCCGTCCGTGGCGGTGTGCACCTCGGTGAGCAGCAGCTTCTTGTCCGCGACCAGCTCGTGCAGTTCGTCGCGGAAGATGACGTCCTGCGGCCGCGGCGCGCAGTGGACCATGACGACGTCGTCGAACTCGGTGTCGCGCAGCATGCCCATCACGGGCGTGATGCCGCTGCCGGCCGTCAGGTAGAGCACCTTGGCGGGCTTGGCCGGCGGCAGCACGAAGTCACCGGTCGCCTGGTCCATCCGGATCAGCGTGCCCGGTCTCGCCCTGCGGACCAGGTGGTTGCTGACCTTGCCGTCCGGGATCGCCTTCACGGTGATGCTGATGCGGCCGTCCCGGCGGTCCGTCGGCGAGGTGACGGAGTAGGCCCGCCACAGGCGCACCCCGTCGACGTCGACCCCGATCCGCACGTACTGGCCGGCCGTGTGGCCGCGCCAGCCCCGCCCCGGCCTGATCACGATGGTCGCGGCGTCACCCGTCTCGGGGTGCACGGCCTCGATGCGCCCACGCAGGTCGGCACCCGCCCGCAGCGGGCTGACCAGGTCGAGGTAGTCCGACGGCAGAACCGGCGTCGTGACCATCTCCAGCAGTTTCCACGCCCTGCTGCGCAGGGCTGCACTCGTCATGGCTCCAGCTTGCTGCGCCTCAGGGCGTAAAGTCCTGACCGAAGGACGTAAATCTGATCGGCTAGATTGTTCGCAGGGAACAAAAACGTGAGCCATGCAATCCGGAGGGCCAGTGAATTGGCCCTGGACGAGACGACGGTCACCGCGCTTCGGGCCGCGCTGAAGACCACCGCCGACGAGGTCGTGCAGGCGATCATCGACGAGGTCCCTCCCTACGCCAGCGCGCTCTCGGGCCACATGGGCGCCACCATCCGCCGAGCCGTCCGCACCGCACTGGGGCACTACCTGGACCTCGCGAGCGGCAGCGCCACAGGCGGCGACGGCGGTGACGCGGCCTACGAGCTGGGCCGCGGCGAGGTGCGCGACGGCCGCTCGATGGACGCCCTGCTCAGCGCCTACCGCGTCGGCGCCCGCGTGGCCTGGCGATGCCTGGCGGCGGGTGCCGTACGCGCGGGACTGCCCGCCGCCGAGGTCGCCAAGTTCGCCGAGCTGACCTTCGCCTACATCGACGAGCTGTCCGCCGCGAGCGCCGCGGGCCACGCCGACGAACTGGCAGCCCGGGGCAGGGAGCACGAGCGCCACCTGGAGGACCTGGCCCGCGACCTCCTCGCCGGTGCGAGCCCGGACGTGCTGCTGACCTCCGTCCAACGGGCCGGGTGGCAGCCTCCGGTGTCGCTGACCGCCGTCCTGCTGCCCGCCGCCCAGGCCCGGCCCGCCTACCGCGTCCTCGACCCGAGCACCCTGGTCCTCGACGATCTGCCGGACGCCACCGGTGTGCTGCTCGTCCCCGATGCCGACCGATCGCACCTCTTGCGGCAGCTGACCGACCGCACCGCCGTGGTCGGCCCGGCCCGGCCATGGACCCGTGCGTCCGCCTCGTACGCACGAGCCGCACGCGCGCGCTCCCTCTCCTCCGACATCCGCGACACCGAGGACCACCTGCCCGAACTGGTGCTGAGCGCCGACGTGGACGCGTTCGCGGACCTGTGTGCCCGAGCCCTCGCACCGTTGCGGACCTTGCCTGCCGCGACCGCACGGCGGCTGGAGGAGACGTTGCGGGCGTGGCTGCTGCACCAGGGCAGGCGGGACGAGGTGGCGGCGGCGTTGTTCGTCCACCCCCAGACGGTCCGGTACCGGATGTCGCAGCTGCGGGAGCTGTTTCCGGACCTCGCATCGCCGCACCGGGTCCTCGAACTGACGCTGGCGGTCGGCCTTCGGCCCGTCTGACACGCACGTCGACCGCGCCCGGGGTCCCGTGACGGCTCCTTGCCCACACGGCGTGAGGGATGATGGGGAGGAACGACGGAACGTGAGGGCAGGAGCTCCCATGACGAAGCGGGTCCACCGACCCCGTGAGGACGCGGAATTCGACTTCATCCTCGGGATGAGCGCAGTTCCGGTCCTCGCGTACTTCACCGGGACGTGGCCCAAGGCGATCGAGCCGTGCCGGGAGATGGACCTCGTCGTGGCCGACATCGCCGACGACCACACGGGCCGCCTGACGGTCGTCCGTGCCGACATCACGCGTTGTCCGGCAGCGACCGAGCGTTACGGGGTCACCGGAGCCCCGTCCTGCGTCCTGCTGAAGGACGGCGAGGCGGTGGCGCACGGCACGGGGCCCATGACCCTCGCGGAGGTACGGACATTCCTGGACGGCCACCTCTGAGCAGCCGCCGTCGACACGAGGTTCCGCCCGTGACCGACCACCTGGCCGCCGTCATGGCGATGCTCGGCCGTACGGGCCGGACCGGGGGATGTGACGTGGTCAGGGTCGGCACCTCGATCCGCGACAGCAGCTCCGGCTTGATCCGGTGGGGTCGGCGCCCACATCGCCGGCTGCGAGCTGTTCGCCGACACCGACGCCCTCGACGTTCCTGACGCCCCGGGGCATCAGGGGGGGGCGTCCCTGTCCGCGGGTCACCGCTCCGGCGTCGTGCAGGCGGCGCGATCCCGGCGGCGCCGCTCCCACCCCCACACGCCGTCCGCGCGCACGTCTTCATGGAACCGCGGGTCGAGCCGGCCCACGCGTTCGCGGGCCTGCGGGGTGCGGGGATCGTCCAGCAGCGACAGCCCGAAGGCGCCCTCCAGGCGCAGTTCCTGGTCGTCCTCTTCGAGGAGCGCCCACAGCGCCTCGGTCACCGACGGATGAGGGGCGCGTGCCCAGCTGAGCGCGTGCGCGGCCGCGAGGCGGACCGCATGGACCTCGTCGTCGAGCAGCTCCAGGACGGTCCGCCGGGTCCCGGGGAGCCGCCGGACGGTGTGACCGGCCGCCTCCGCCGTCGCCGCCCGCACCTCGGGATCCTCGTCCCGGGCCAACGCGTCGACCGCGGTGAGGGCCGCCGCCGACGGCGGCCACTGCCACATCAGCAGGCAGCCGGCTGCCGCACGGCGCACACGCGGATCGGGATGACCCGCATGGGGAAGGACCACGGCGGCCGAGCCCTCGTCGGCCATGGCCAACGCCTCCAGCACGGTGGCCAGAACCGCGGGATCGGACTCCTCCGCGGCCCAGGCCAGAAGGACGCGGTCCGCCTCCTCCTGCCGTGCCTCGCTGTGCGCGACGACGACGCCCAGGACACGCAGGTACTCGGCGACGAAGAAGCGGTGAGCCCGGTCGGGGTGGCTCCGGTGCCCGAGGACGGCCCGCCAGGTCCGGTCGCTGCCGCGTTCCTGAAGGACCGACAGGGACTCCCAGAAGTCCACGTGCCGCCCATCCGTGCGGGCGGCGCGGACGACCAGTTCGCCGGGCCGGGTGAGGACGCGGAACGCCCACTCCAGCTTGGTGAGAACCGCGCCGTACCCGGCACGGACGGTACGGCCGCCGAGGGTGACCTGTTCGACGTCCGGCTCCTCCGAGACGTCGTCCGCGTCGTCCAGGACGCGCACGACCTCCGCGGGTCCTCGCGCCCCGGACAGCCGACGCAGTTCCGCCTCCGCCCCGGCGCCGTACCAGTGCCGGGCCAGGGCCAGCAGCCGGACACGTTCCGCGGCCGGCAGACGAAGACGTGGCTCCTTGCCCAGCAGGGCGCCCACCAGGCCGGGGGAGCCCGACGCGACGGCGAGCCCCAGTGGGGTGGTCCCGTCCGGCAGCCGACGATCGGGATCGGCCCCGCCCTCGACCAACTCCCTGGCCCTGGGCACCTCGAACGCCCGGATCGCGGCGAGCAGCGCCTCGCCCGCCGCCGCTCCGACGTGGGCGCCCGCCGCTCCGTCCGCCTGCTCACCCATCCGTACCCACCCCCGGCTCATCGTGTCATGCCTGGTCGTACGGAAGCTCCGGCTTCTCCTCTCCGTCGAACTGGCCCGCACTCATCGACGCAGCACCGATCCGACTGCGCGGATCCGACCGATCGACGCGTTCTTCTGGCTCGCCTTCGCCGGCTTCCCGCTCATGACCGCCGTCCACATCGTGAAAGGTGTCCACCGGGTTCGCACCCGTCGCCGTCCTACGGCCTGAGTCTGCGCGAGGTGCCCGCGCTCGCCACGCTGGACCTGTCCGCCCGACAGGGTTCCGGGCTTGCGCTTTCCGTTGCGGCAACTTCTACGGTCAG
>NZ_JACADT010000019.1:0-23104 GCF_013421635.1 Streptomyces sp. UH6
GTCCGGGTCGGCCAGCACGGCCCGGAGCGTCGCCTCGACCTCCTCCCGTGCTCCCTCCCCCACACGGTGTCCGGCCCGCTCGGTGAGCTCGACGGCCTGCCGGGCCAGGGCGGCCACCAGCAGGTGCTGCTGCCGGGACAGTTCGCGCAGGGCCGCCCCGTCGAGGTCGAGGTGGGCCTGTCGCAGGGCCTCGCCCAGTCGCAGAAGCGGCCGGGTCTCCTCCCGGCGTTCGCGGACCAGCAGGTTGCAGGCCCAGGCCGAGAGGCTCGGCCTGCGCAGGGCCTTGATCCGGGCCGCCAGCTCGCGGTCCCCCTCCTTGCGCGCCCGGGCGGCCCGCTCGTCGCGCACCGCGGTGAACTCCTCGGGGCGCGCCCCGTACAGCTCGTCGGCCACAGCGTCGTAGTCCACCCGCGCCTCCCAACGTCCGGAAGCTCCGAGTCTGTCACCTTACGTACCTTTCACGCCGCTTCCGTCCCCACCGCCCGGCCGGAGCGGCCGGGGAACACTCCGCCTGTCTCCAAGGTGAAGCTGGGGGATGTGCAGGACATCGCAGGATTGACTGGGGTCCGGCCGCCGGAAGAGGATCTGCGGGTCCGCGTCACCGGGAACGAAAGGACGCGATCCCCGTGCCCGACTCCTCCGCCGCCGCCCGTGCCGTGGAACTGCTGCTCCGTTCCGGCGCGGCGGACGTCCCCCATCCCGGCGGCACCCTCCACACCCATCTGACGCGGGTGCATGCCCGGTTGTCGGACTGGGGAGCCCGCCCGGCCCTCCGGCTCGCGGGCCTGTGCCATGCCTTCTACGGCACGGACGGATTCGCCACCGCGCTCCTGCCCCTGGAACGGCGGGCCGAGCTGGCCGCGGTGATCGGCCCGGAGGCCGAGGCCGTGGTCCACCTGTACGCGTCCTGCGACCGCGCCGCCACCTACCCCGGCCTCGGCGGCCCCTCCCCCGTCTTCCACGACCGGTTCACCGGGCGGGGTTTCGTGCCGACTCCTCGGCGGCTGCGCGACTTCGCGGAGCTGTCGGCGGTCAACGAGCTGGACATCGCCCGGGTGGACCCCGAGTTCCGGCGGCGATGGGTCCGGACCTGCTGGCCCTCTTCACCCGTCTCCGGCACCTGCTGAGCGACCGGGCGTGGGCCGACTGCCGCGAGGTCCTGGGCACGGCCGGGTAGGGGGCGCGATCACCGGCACCCGTCTCCGGACGTCCGCGGTCAGGTGCCGGTCCGGCTGCGCCCTCAGGCGTCGGTCCGGTTGCGCGCCGTCAGGTGTCGGTCCGGTTGCGGGTCATGGCCAGCAGCGCCGCGTGGGTCTCGTGGTCCGCCGCGGCGATCAGGCCGTTGGCGCCGGTGCAGGGGGGCCGGCCGTCGAGTCCGGTGACCACGCATCCGGCGGCTTCGCACAGGGCGATCCCGGCCGAGAAGTGCACGCTGTCGCGCAGGTCGCCGTCGGTGACGTACGCGGCCCGGCGGCCTGCGGCGACCCACGCGACCGCCAGGGTGGTGGAGACGACCCGGGGCCGGAAGCGGGCGGTGAAGGCGGGGTCGGTGAGCAGGCGGGCGGCCAGGAAGCCGGGGGCGTTGGGGAAGGGCGGGTCGAGGTTGAGGTCGACGAGGCGGGAGCCCGCCGAGGGCGTCAGCCCGGTCTCCGCGCCGTCCCGGGCGAGGACGTGCGCGCGGCCGGTGCCGCTCCAGTACACCTCGTCGGCGAAGGGGTCCGCCGTGGCGGCCGCGACCACCCGGCCGCCTTCGCGCAGCGCGACGTTCACGCCGACGAGCATGGTGTGCACCGCGTAGTTCAGGGTGCCGCAGAGGGGGTCGACGAGCCATCTGCGTCCGGCGTCCGCCGCCCCGGTGGCGCCGCTCTCCTCCCCCGTCACGGCGTCGTCGGGGCGCAGGATCCGCAGGACCTCCAGGATGGCCTGCTCGGCGGCCAGGTCGGCCGCGGTGGCGAAGTCACCGGCTCCCTTGTCGAACCGTTCCGGAGAACCGCCGTACAGGTCGCGCACCACCGAGGCCCCCGCCCGCGCGGCGGCGACGGCCACCTGGGCGTCGGTCCGCCCGCTCGTCGTCAGCATCCGGCGAGCATAGGCGGCACGTCGCGTCACGTGCTCGCGAAGGCGGAGATCAACGTGTCCGCGCGCAGCCGCAGTTCGGCGTCGGCGAGCCCGGCGACGGTGACCATCAGCATGTCGGTCCCCACGGCGCGGGCGAGCGCGACCTCCGGTTCGGCACGGGTTCCGACGAGCGGGTAGGAGTACCAGCCGTCCGCGCGTTCGTCGTCGGTGCCGTCGACGCCGGCCTCGACGGTCAGCCAGTCCGTGCCGTCGAAGGCGTAGCCGGCGTAGTGGGAGAGCAACTGGAGGAAGGGCAGCAGGTTGTGGCTCCATATCCAGCCCCTGACCGGCTCGGCCATGTGCCCTCCCGCCCCGGGGACGGGCCGGCGCACTCGCCGGGCTTCCGCCCCGGCCTTCACCTTGCCCGAAACGGGGGCCGCCCGCGAGCCCTCTCGCGCGAGGGGAAGAAAGGGAGCCGCCCGCCGGCCGCGCGAGCCGGTTGCGCGGGCGCCGAACCCGTGCGGCAGGATGAGGGCATGAGCGTCGTGAAGATCAACGTACTCAACGTGCCGAGCGAGCAGCGGGAGGTGCTGGAGAAGCGCTTCGCCTCTCGGGCGCACGCCGTGGAGAACTCCGACGGGTTCGAGTGGTTCGAGCTGCTCCGCCCCGTGGAGGGCACCGACAACTATCTCGTCTACACCCGCTGGCGTGACGACGAGTCGTTCCAGGCCTGGATGGAGGGCCCGATGAAGGCCGCCCACCAGGGCGGCGGCCAGGCCGAGGGCGGCGAGCGGCCGAAGCCGGCCGCGAGCGGGTCCACGCTGTGGTCGTTCGAGGTCGTGCAGCAGGCGGGGCGGGCCGGCGGGCAGGACGCCTGAGGTACCGGCGGCCGGATCCCCGGGGCCGCTTCCGCGAAGTCTGACGCGTCGCGGAGGCGGCCCTTCGCCGTCCGCCCCCACGGCCGCTTCGCCGGGGTCCGGGCCGGGTCCTCGCCACGGGGCCCGGTGACCGCCGGACCAATTCCTTGTATTCACCATGTTCACAGCGGCAGCACGGGCTCCTATGGTGATCACGCACCACACCTGGGAAGTTGTCCGCAACACCTGAGGAGTAGGTATGTCCGTGCGCCGTTGGATCGCGGGGCTGGCCGGCATGGCGTTGACCGCCGGGCTCGGTACCGCCGCCGTCACCGCGACCGCCACCACCGCGGCGGCGATCCCGCCCACCTCCCACTGCGGGACCGAGGCCGGCGGCTCCGGCAGCAACGGCTTCGTCGACCATGCGCAACTGACCCGCGCGCTCGAGCAGTTGGAGGCGAGCACCGGTGGCGTCGTCGACGTCGAGGTGGCCGGCCACTCCCAGCAGGGCCGGGCGATCCACACGGCCCGCGTCGGCGAGGGCGACACGGTGGTGTTCGTGCAGACCCAGATCCACGGCAACGAGATGCACGGCACCGAGGCCGCCCTGGAACTGCTCAAGCGGTGGGGCGCGAACACCCCGGCGGCGCGCGCGCTGCGGGAGCAGGTCACGGTCGTGGTCATCCCGCGCCTCAACGCGGACGGCGGCGAACTCGACCGGCGGCAGAACGCGATGACCTGGGACGAGGTTGTCGCGGACTTCCCGCAGCTCGCCGGGGCCTCGCCGGCCTGGAACTACAACGCCCGCGTCGGCGGCTTCGACGTCAACCGCGACTTCAACCCCGACCTGGACTACGTTCCCGCCGCGCGGGACTTCCCGGGCGACAGCGCGGACACGGGCTGGTACGTCACCCCCGAGGCGCAGACCTCCCGCGACGTCTACAGGGCGCTGGAGACGGAGTTCGGAACCGTCGACTACTTCGTTGACCTGCACAACCAGTGGCCCTGTTACGCGACGGACGACCTGGAGAACATGTCGCCGCTGTCGATCTCGGCCAAGTTCATCGACGACCCGTCGGAGTTCGGCGACTGGCCCAAGTTCGACCTGGACGCCTCGAAGCGGGCGAACGTGGCGGTCCACCAGGCGCTGCAGTCGCGTGGCGCATCCGGTTTCGGTCACCTCACCCTCTACCCGCAGGACACCAACCTCCCCGGCACCGCGCTGGGCTCGTACCAGCTGCGCGGCTCCGCGGTGGTGCTGTTCGAGACGTCGTCGCAGACCCAGTACGACGGGATGAAGCGCAACGGCATGCTCACCCAGCAGATCGAGACCGGCCTGGGCGGGCTGGTCGACGCCGTCGCGGACGGCTCGGTGGACCGCCTCGACGAGAGCGCCTACGACGCCATTCCGGAGCGTGTCACCCTGCCCGCCGACTGACCTCGCGCGAGGGCGGCCGCCGTCCCGGTGGGGGCGGCTGCGGCACGAAAGCGGTCAGGGCCGGTTGCGGATCTCTCCGAAACCAGCCCTGACCTGCGACTTTTCAGTCGGGACGACAGGATTTGAACCTGCGACCCCTTGACCCCCAGTCAAGTGCGCTACCAAGCTGCGCCACGTCCCGATGCGCTGTCCGTGGTACCCCGTGGAGGTACCGCGAGATCGCGCGAACAGCACTTTACCGCACGTCCCAGGGGTCCTCGCAGGGACCCCGGACGGCCCCGGGGCCGTCCGGCGGATCCATTCCCGGCCGGGCCGGTGGCCTCCTGGAGCTGCTCCAGCTGGTCCCGGTCCTCGTCGCTCCGGTCGTGCGCGCGGGCCTCCCCCGGTGCGGGGAACGCGATCGCGCCCTCCGCCCTGCGGATGCCGCGCTGCTGCCGAGGATCCACACCTCGACGTCGGCTCCCTCACCCGGGACGGCGTGCACCTCGATGCCCTCGGGCGACGGTGGGTGCCCGCGAGCAGGGCGAGGACGTCGTCGATCTGTTCGGCGTAGTCCTGCCCCCCGGGTGGCTGCCAGTGCCTCACGGTGGTCGCTTCCATGCCCGGGCCAGGGTCAGGACTCGGGGTCCGGCGGCACGGGAGCGTGATCCCGGCCCTCGCGGTGTGCGTGTGCTTGCACCGGTCGTGGCCGTCCCGGGCCGGGAGACGGCCAGGGACGGCCGGGGACCGGCTGACGGCACCGCACGAGGCCGGCGCCGGGGCCACTGGCGCCGGTCGCCCGCGGTGTGCTTTGCTGCGCGCATGAACATGCTCGTGTGTCGCCGCCACGTGGACTTCGTGCGCGTGACCACCACGTCCTGTTCCGCCGGGCACTGACCGACGGCGCTCACCGCGCCCGCGCGTCCCGCCGCCCTTCGCGGCCTTCTTGCTGGCACGCTCGTGATCCCACCTCCGGTCGGCCCGTTCAGGCCGCACCCAGTTGTACACCCCTGCGGTCGGCGGCTGTGCCGCGGTCTCTGCCCCGGCCGGGCGACGAAAGGCAAGGCATCAGACATATGTCTCTCCCCCTGACGGAACAGGCCGTCTCCGTGCACCCGTTGCTGGCCGGGCGCTGGAGCCCGCGCTCCTTCGACGCCACGCACACCATCGGCGACGAGGAACTGCTCACGCTCCTCGAAGCGGCCCGCTGGGCCCCGTCCGCCGGGAACTCCCAGCCGTGGCGCTTCCTGGTCGGCCGGCGCGGCGACAGCACGTACCAGCGGATCTTCGGCGCCCTGAGGCCCGGCAACCAGTCCTGGGCGGACCGGAGTTCGCTGCTCGTGGCCGCCGTCGCGGCGGAACTGCGCGAGGACGGCACTCCACACCACGACCCGTCGTACGACACCGCACTGGCCGTGGCGCAACTCGTGGTGCAAAGCGCGGCGTTGGGGCTGCACGCCCATCAGATGGGCGGCTTCGACCCGGCGGCGCTGAGCACGGCGCTGAACATCCCCGACGGTTACCGGCCGTTGTCCGTCACGGCGGTCGGCGCCCTGGCATCGGCGGATCTGCTCCCGGAGGAGCTGCGCGTCCGTGAGACCGCCACCCGCGAACGGCGGCCCCTCGCGGAGACGTTCTTCGCGGGGAGCTGGGGTGATCCGCTGCGCACCGGGCAGGACGGATGACCGCCGGAAGGGACCTCCGGCGCGCGGCCGGGCCGTCGCCCTCGGCCCGCAAGGGCCGCAAGGACCGCGTAGCCCGCGAAGCCCGCGAAGCCCGCGAGGAACACAGGTACCGCCAGGAGGAGGACACATGACCGTCCAGGATTCCGCCGCCGGCCCTGCGGACGGGGCGGCCCTCGCCGCGTTCACCGCGGAGTGGGAGGCGTGGCACCGCCGCCAGCAGGCCGCCCTCGCCGACGCGCACGGATTTCTCGCCATCACCGGGCAGCACTGGCTGACCGCCGACCCGCAGCGTTTCCCGGACGCTCCCGGCGCCTGGTCGACGGGCGAGCACGGCGTCACCGTCGTGCTCGACGACGGTGAGGAACTCGTCGTCGACGGCACGGCGGTGCGCGGCCGGCATTCCTTCGGGGTGATCCCGGAGCGCGGCGGCGTGAACGCGGTCTGGCAGGACGCGGTGATCGAGGTCGCCAGGCGCGGCGGCCAGGACCTGGTCCGGCCGCGCCACCCCGGACATCCGCTGCGCACCTCGTTCTCGGGGACGCCCGCGTACGCGCCGGACCCACGCTGGGTGCTCACCGGCCGCTACACGCCCTTCGCCGAGCCGCAGCCGACGACCGTGGGCGCGGCCGTCGAGGGGCTGGAGCACGTGTACGACGCGCCGGGACGCATCGAGTTCACGCTCGGAGGCCGCGAGGTGGGTGTGACGGCGTTCAACGGGGGCAGCCCCGGCAGCCTCCTGGTGCTCTTCACCGACGCGACGTCGGGCCTGACCACGTACGCGGCCGTCAGGTCGCTGCGCGTCGAGGCGCCGGACCCGGACGGAAGGGTGGTGCTGGACTTCAACCGCGCGGCCAACCTGCCGTGCGCCTACACGGCATTCGCGACCTGCCCGCTGCCACCCGCCGGGAACCGGCTCCCGGTCGCGATCGAGGCCGGCGAGAAGATCCCGCACGAGCGAGCGGCGTGATCCCGCGTCGCGGGGCCGCCACCGCCCGGTGATCCGGGGCGGGTCGCCGGTGGCGGAGATGCCGGGAGCACCTCGCAGGAGCCTCCCGGCGTCTCCGGCACCTCCTCCAGCAATGCACGCCTGTTGCCGTGGTGCTGCGAGCGCGCGCGTTTCATGTCGTGTCTGTGACGTCTTGCCAACTTCCTTGCCCGGCTGACCGCCCCCGGCGCATCGTCGCTGGGTGGCATCGTCCAGGTGCCGTGTCCGGCCCCGGTGCAGGCCCGCGCTCCGAAGTGCCTCCTGCCCGCGCGTCTCGGCGGTGGGCGCCGGACACCGTCCCGACCGCTCCTTCACCTCCGAAACCGTGTCGGCCGCCGTTCAGCTGACGGCCGGCGAGAGGGGACGCCCTGTGAGTACGCAGCCCAGGACTCTGAAGACCGTGACCGGCGCCGGTGACACCTCGGCGATCTACGATCTGGCCGTCGACCCCACCCGGTCCACCCTGGACCAGGCCGTGGAGGTGGCGAGGCTCGCGGAGGCCGCGCGGATCGACGCGCTGTTCACCGCCGACCTGCTGAGCTTCGACGCCCAGGGCAGCATCGGGTCACAGGAACCGCTGGTGTTCGTCTCGGCGCTCAGTCAGGTGACGTCCCGGATCGGGCTGATCGCCACGGTCTCGACCACCTTCCATCACCCCTTCAACCTGGCCCGGCTGTTCGGGACGCTCGACCATGTCAGCAACGGGCGGGCCGCCTGGAACCTGGTGACCTCGGCGGTCGGCGAGGAGAACTTCGGCGGCGTCCTGCCGAGCCCCGAGGAGCGGTACGCGCGTGCCGCGGAGACGCTGGAGGTGGTCAACGCCCTGTGGGACAGCTGGGAGCCCGGTGCCCTGAGCGTCGGTGCGGACGGCAGGGTGGTGCTGGACCGTGACCGCGTGCGCCGCATCGGCCATTCCGGCCGGTTCTTCGAGGTGGCCGGACCGCTCAACATCCCGCCGTTGCCGCAGGGGCGGCCGGTGCAGATCCAGGCCGGGCAGTCCGAGGCGGGACGGGCGCTCGGCGCCCGGTACGCCGAGGTCGTCTTCACCTCGCTGCCCACCCTGGACGTCGCCGCCGACTTCACGGCGAAGATACGTGCCGAGGCACAGCGGTGCGGACGAGGCGACGGGTTGCCGCTCATCCTGTCCTCCCTGCACGCCACCTACGGCGCCAGCGAGGAGGAGGCCCGCCGGCTGGTGCGGGAGAGACGCGAGTCGATCGACTTCGAACGCGGTCGCGCCCAGGTCGCGGACATGCTCGGCGGCGGGGTCGACCTGACGGAACTCCCCCTCGACCGGCCGCTGCCGGAGAGCCTGCTGCCCGACATCACCTCGGTCAACCGTCGCCGGGGCCGGGTCGGCATCTTCAGCGGCTACGCGCGCTCCGGCTACACCCTGCGGGAACTCGTCGTGGCCGCCCAGGACACCGGGCACTGGGCGGTGGCGGGGACGCCCGAGCAGATCGCCGACGCCGTGCAGGAGCGTTTCCGGACGGGTGTCCTGGACGCGATCCTGGTCAACGGCCTCGCGAACCCGCGTCAGCACGACTTCGTCGTCAACGGGCTGCTGCACGAGCTGCGCAGGCGGAAGATCGTCGGAACCGACTACAGCGGGGCCACGCTGCGGGAGAACCTCCAGCTCTCGCTGCCCGGCCGTGCCGCCGTGCCGGCCCGGGCCTGACGCATGGATCACCGGACGCCCCGGCACGCTTTCGTCAGCGGCGCGAGTCCGCCGCCCCGGTGAGACGCCCCCCGGGGATCGCCGCGAGCAGCTCGCGGGTGTACGCGTGGCGGGGCGTGGCGAACAGGTCCTCGGGCGGTCCCGTCTCCACGACACGTCCGGTCCGCATGACGGCGACCTGGTGCGCGATCTGGCGCACGACGGCCAGGTCGTGCGAGATGAACAGGTACGCCACCCCGGTGTCCCGCTGCAACTCCTCGAGCAGCTCGAGCACTTGGGCCTGCACCGACACGTCGAGCGCGGAGACGGGTTCGTCGCACACCACCAGGTCGGGTGAGAGTGCGAGGGCACGGGCGATGGCCACGCGCTGCCGCTGTCCCCCCGACAGCTCGGCCGGGCGGCGCTCCAGCGTGGCCGCGGGCAGGGCGACCCGGTCCAGGAGGTCACGGACGCGGGCGAGCCGGGAGGCGCGGTCGCCGACCTTGAAGGCCCGCAGGGGCTCGCTGATCACGTCGCCGATGGACAAGCGCGGGTCGAGCGAGGCGTACGGGTTCTGGTAGACGATCTGGGCGCGTCGGCGCAGCCGTCTGACCTGCGGACCCTTGGCGGTGGTGACGTCCGTGCCGTCGAACAGGACCTGACCGGAGGTCGGACGGGCGAGGCCGAGCACCAGCCGGGCGGTGGTGGACTTGCCGGAGCCCGACTCCCCGACCAGGGCGAGGGTCTGCCCGCGTCGCAGGACGAGGCCGACGTCGTCGACCGCGCGCAGGGTCCGGACCTCGCCCCCGGCACGGGGAAGCGTGAACTCCTTGACCAGATGGCGCGCTTCGACCAAGGGGGCCTCCTCCGCAAAGGCCGCGGAGGCCGAGGCCGCGGCGGCCGGGATGCGGTGACGGACCGAGGTAAGGCTGGGGGCGGCGGCCAGCAGTCGCCGGGTGTAGGCGTGCTGCGGGTCGGTCAGGACGGCCCGGGTCCCGCCCGCCTCCACGACCTCGCCCCCCGACATGACCACCAGCCGCTGTGCCCTGTCGGCGGCGACCCCGAGGTCGTGGGTCACCAGCAGGATCGCGGTGCCCAACTCCTCGGTGAGGCTCTGGAGATGGTCCAGGATCACCCGTTGCACGGTGACGTCGAGCGCACTGGTCGGCTCGTCGGCGATGATCAGCTGAGGCTTCGCGGCGATGGCGACGGCGATCAGTGCCCGTTGCCGCATGCCGCCGGACAGTTCGTGCGGATACTGCCTCGCCGTGAGGGCCGCGTCGGGCAGTCCGGCCCGGTCCAGCACGGCGACCGCCTCGACGGCGGCCGATCGTCGGGTGGCCAGGCCATGGATCCGCAGGACCTCCGCGACCTGCTCGCCGATCCGCTTGACCGGATTGAGCGAGACCGTCGGATCCTGCGGGACGAGTCCGATCCGCGCGCCGCGCACGGTGCGCAGTTCCGCCTCCGGCAGCGTGGCGAGGTCGTGCCGGCCGAAGCGGATCGTGCCCGCGTCGATCCTGCCGTTCGCCGCCAGCAGCCGGGTGATCGCGTGCGCGGTGGTGCTCTTGCCGGAGCCCGACTCCCCCACCACGGCGGTCACCTGCCCGGGCCACACGTCGAGGTCCACGCCCCGCACGGCGTGCAGGGTCTCGCCCCGGACGCGGTACGACACGGACAGCCCGCGTATCTCCAGCAGTGGTGCGGTCATGTCGTCGTCACCGTTCTCCCGGCCCTCCTGGCCCTCGCGGCCATCGCGGCCCGCACCGTCCTCACGCGTGTCGGTCATCGCTGCCGGGTCCATTCGCCGTCGAGCGCCCGAGCGATGCGGTTGGTGGCCAGCACGGTCGCGGCGATCACCAGCCCGGGCAGGGCGGTCAGCCACCAGGCGTTGGCCAGGTAGTTGCGGCCGTCGGAGATCAACGTGCCCCATTCCGGAGCCGGGGGCGGCGCGCCGTAGCCGAGGAAGCTCAGCGCCGACACGGCCAGGACCGAGGCGCCGAAGTCCAGGGTGGCCAGGACGATCACCGGGCCGGCCGCGTTGGGCAGCACGTGCCGGCGCAGCACCGAGTACCAGCGGGCCCCGCAGGAGCGGGACGCCTCGACGTAGAGCGCCTGCCGTACCCGCAGGACCTCCGCCCGGGCCACCCGGGCGAAGGACGCGACGCCGGCGATGCCCACCGCGACGGCCACCTTGACCGTCCCGTACCCGAGGGCGGTGACGAGGGCGAGCGACAGGAACAGTGCCGGGATGGCGAGGAGGACGTCGACGAAGCGCATCAGCACGTCGTCGACCCAGCGGCCCACGAACCCGGCGAGCAGCCCGAGCAGACCGCCCACCACGAACGCGACCAGGACCGCGATCAGCGTGGCCTTGAGCGACAGTTGGGCGCCGTGGACCACACGGGAGAAGAGATCGCGGCCCAGCTCGTCCGTGCCGAACCAGTGGCTGCCGCTCGGGGCCTGGAAGTTCTGGGACGGCACTCCCTTCAGGGGATCCTGCGCGGTGAACAGGCCCGGCCGGAAGGACGCCGACACCACCAGCACGACGACCGCCACGGACAGCAGCAGACCGGGGCGGCGCAGCAGGAACCGCAGCGTGCGGCGGGTTCCGTCGCGGCGTCTCGGGCCCGCGGCCGGCTCCGGTGCGGCCGTCCGAGCCGGTGCGGCCTCGGTCTGGTCGTCGAGAAGACTCCGGCTCATACCGTGCTCGCCCTCCGGCCCGAGGCCACCACGATCCGCGGGTCCAGCAGCGGATAGACGAGGTCGACGAGGAGGTTGGCCGCCACGAAGATCAGCGCGCCGAACACCACCACCCCCTGGACGACCGGGATGTCCTGGGAGGTGACCGCGGCCGCGGTCACCCGGCCGAGGCCGTCCCGGGAGAAGACGGTCTCGACGACCACCGACCCGGCGACCAGTTGTCCGACCAGCAGTCCGACGACGGTCAGCGCGGGCAGCGACGCGTTGCGCAGCGCGTGCCGCAGATGGATCCGCCACCGGCCGGCGCCCTTGGCCCGGGCGGTCTCCACGTAGGCCTGGTCCAGCGCGGTGAGCAGGCTCTTGGCGAGGACCTGGGCGACCAAAGCGCCGGTGGGGACCGCCAGCGTCAGCGCCGGCAGGACCAGGCCACGCGGCCCGTCGTTGCCGAACGCCGGGAACCAGTGCAGCCGGAAGGAGAAGGCGTCGACCAGCAGCAGCCCCACCCAGAACGTGGGGACCGACACCCCGAGCGGGGGCAGTGACAGCAGCAGCTGCCGCAGCCACCGGCGGGTGGTGTACGTTGCCGCCACCGCGAGGCCGCCGCCGAGCACCACGGCGAGCAGCAGCGCGGTGACCGTCAGTTGCAGGGTCTGCGGCAACGCGTCGCCCAGGGTAGCGGTCACCGGGCGGCCCGTGGAGACCGCGTCACCGAAGTCGCCCCGCACCGCGCGGCCGAGGTGGTCGGCGTACTGCTCCGGCACCGGCTTGTCGAAGCCGTACTCGTGCCGCAGCGCCGCGACCTGGGCGGGGTCGACCTGTCCCGAGTCCATGCCGGCGCCGGCCATCGCGGTGACCGGGTCACCCGGCAGGAAGTCCAGCACCAGGAAGGACACGGTGTACGCGGCCCACAGCACCCCGACCGCCTGCGCCAGCCGTTTGAGCACGTAGCGGCGCACGCGTCAGCCGATCCAGGTGTCGTGCAGGTGGATGCGGCTGCCCGAGTCGAAGTCGAGGTCGTGCACCTTCGTCGACACGCCCAGTTGGGTCTGGAGCTCGACCACCGGCACGTAGTACGCGTTGCGCACAAGCGACTTCTGCGCCTCGCCGACCAGTTGCTCGCGCTCGGCGACGTCCGTGGCCGCCGCCTGCCGGGACAGTACGTCGTCCAGGGGACTGGGCGGCAGCTGGTAGACGTTGGCCAGCTCGGTCGAGAAGGAGTTGCGCAGGATGTCCGGATCGGCCCGGGTCACGTTCCCCCAGATCAGGTCGAATTCACCCTCCTGGAGCGTCGCGGTGAACTGGCTGACCTGGAGCTGCTTGAGCACCACGTCGATCCCGACGGCCTTGAGCTGCTGCTGGACCAGTTCCAACGTGGGCTGGTTGGTGGCGGCGTTGGGGAACCAGCTGATGGCCAGCGTCAGCTTCTTGCCGTCCTTGGCGCGGATGCCGTCGCCGCCCGCCTTCCAGCCGGCGGCGTCCAGCAGGGACTTCGCCTTGGCCGGGTCGTGGGCGAGGTCCGGGGAGAGGTTCGTGTAGACGGGCGTGGTGTGGGACAGGACGCTGGTCGCCGGCCGGGTCCCGCTCGGGTACACGGTGTCGGCGATCTGCTGCCGGTCGAGGGCGGACACGAGGGCCTGTCGCACCTTCGCGTCCTTCAGGACGGGCAGCGCGTTGTTGATGCCCAGCCCGAACACCACGCCGGGGTTGGCCCGGCTCCGGAGGGTGGCCTGCCCGCCCTTGAGCGCGGCCTCGTCGGCCTTGGCGACGCTGCTGATCGCGTCCACCTGCCCGGACTGGAGGCTGCCGGTGCGGACACCGGCCTCGGGCACGACCTTGAACACCAGCTTGTCCAGGTATGCCTCGCCCTTCTTCGACCAGCGCGAGGAGCCCCAGTCGTACCCGGTGCGCTTCGCCAGCGTGATCGACTGGTTCTGCACGTACTGCTTCAGCACGAACGGGCCGGATCCGATCACGCCGTCGCTGCACTTCTGCTGCGGGGTCTTCCTGACGCTCGCCGACGACTCGATGCCCAGCGAGTGGGTCGACGTGGCTTGGATGAACTGGGCGTTGGACTTCTCGAACGTCACCTTGACGGTGAGGGGGTCGACCACGCGGGTGCTCTTCACACCGCTCAGATAGCCCTGGGCGAGGGTGCCCAGCGCGCCGAGTTCCGGTACCGCGTCGAAGTTGTCCTTGACCACCTGTGCGGTCAGCTCGGACCCGTCGCTGAAGGTGACACCCGGACGCAGATGGAAGGTGAACTCCGTCGCGTCGGCGTTGACGTCCCAGCTCTTGGCCAGCCAGGGCACGATCTCGCCCGTCTCCGGGTCCTGGTCGGTCAGGGAGTCCACGACCTGGCGGAGCGAGTAGATGGTGTCGTTGCTGCCGACCTGGTGGGGGTCCACGCAACCCGCGTCCGAGCCGACCGCGAAGGTCAAGGTGCCGCCGGACTTCGCCTGACCGCCTCCCCCGCCGGGACCGGCGCCGCCCGGGCCGCAGGCGGTCAGCAGAACACCACCGGCCAGCAAGGCCGCCACGGGGGCCCATCGGGAAGCTCTGACATTCGCACGTGCTGTCACTGCTGTTACTCCTACTCGTTTCGGCGCGCACGACCGCGCGTCGCGTGGGCGTGCGGCCCCGGCCGGAGGTCGGCACCGGCAGCGGGGAGGGCTCTGCGGACAGGGGCTGGGAAGGGAACGGCACCGCGGACGGTGGCGGAGAGGAAACGCGCGGGACGGCGCCGGTGACGGGACGACGACCGGCGAGCCGGCCAGGCTCGCCGGAGGTCACCTGGGGCAGGCGGGCCGGGCGTGACGGACCGGGGCGGTCAGGTCTGACGCGGTCAGGCGTGACGTGCTGTCAGGCGTGACGTGCTGTCAGGCGTGACAGAGACAGCTCGTCGAGCGCTTCAGATCGATGTGACGTCGCCGCGCGAGGCGGGAGAACGCCGTGGCGTCCGCGCCGGAGCCGGTGCAGGAGGCAGTGCACGAAAGAGCGCGGGAGGCAGCCGGCTCACCACCGTGACACATGCTGGTCCTCCCGTCTCCGGTCCCTCTCACCGGGGCCACGCGCTTGCGGGAACCGTCGTCGGTCCCGCCGGGCTTTCACCTGGAGCACCCCGTCGCGTGGAAGGGTTGCCGGTCAGCGAGCCAGGGCTTGACGCTGACGCTCAATGCCGTGCGCCATGCTACGGAGCGGTCGCGCGCCGGGTCAATGACCTTATGACAAAGCCTTGTTGGCCGATCACGGCCGCACCGTGGGAGCCGGCAGTCGCCCGGTGCGCGTCACGGTCCGGCCCATGGGCGGGTCTCTCTCCCCTCGCACTATGTTCACCGTATGAGACCCGAGGTGCTCGACAAGATGAACCGGTTCCGTGAGGAGGCGCTCGCGGGCGGCGTCCCGTCCGCCGAGGTGGAGAGGTGGCTCGAGGCCGCCCGCCCCTGCGCCACGCTGGCGTCCACCGTGGACGGGCCGGTCGTGGGCCACTTCGGCGGGCCCGACCTGCTCCCCGCCGACGCTCCCCGGCTCCCGGCAGGGCTGAGCCTGATCGCGATGCTGGACCTCGCCGCGCTGCCCGACGACGCGACGACTCTGGAAATGCCCCCCGACGGCCGGCTCCTCCTCTTCGCCCAGCTCCATCCCGACGACCTGGACGCTTCCGGCCGAGTGATGTACGTCCCCGCCGGCATACCCCTCGAAGAACGCCCTGGGGGCGACGGCCATGACCGCGCGGAGCTACGACTGAAGTACGACGTCTCCCTGCCGGACAACGAGGTGCTGATCGACCCGGTCGAGCACCCGCACGCCAAGGAACTGCGCCAGGCCTGGTCGGACGTGCTGTACGCGGACCGGCACCATCGCGAGGTGACTCACCTGCAGATCGACGGGTACTCCAGGGACTCCTACGGCGAGGACGACCCCGTCACCGCGTCCGCCGCCATGGCGGCACGGAGGGCGGGGAAGCCGGAGGGCAGGCGGGCCGGTCCATGGGCACGGCCCCGTCCCGACGACTGGGCGCTTCTCGCCCAGTGGTACGGCGGCGCCGTGGACTTCGGTGGCCTCCGCATCGGCGGTGACGTCTTCTGGACGATTGCGAGGAAGGACGTGGCGGCGCGGCGCTTCGACCAGGTGACCGTCCTGGGGTGCTTCGCGGGCCCGTGAGGTGATGTCCGGTTCCGGCCGGTGCCTGTGGCAGGGATGCGGGTCGCGGCTTCGGCTGCTGCCCTCCGGACCCAACCGGGGAGCGGATCGGACAGGTCCGGCGCCCTCGCACCGCTCGCCGTGCCAGGAATGATCGAGGGGCCATTCCAGATCTCCTCTGAAATGGCCCCTGACCTGCGACTTCGTAAAGTCGGGACGACAGGATTTGAACCTGCGACCCCTTGACCCCCAGTCAAGTGCGCTACCAAGCTGCGCCACGCCCCGATACGCAGGGGCCCCACCGCGTGGTTGCCCTGCGTGATCGTGCGGATCAAGCCTACCGTATGCGCGGGAGTGGTCGTGACCAGGCGCTCATCCGGGCACGGGCACCTCGGACTCCCGCAGGGAGACCGTGCGGGTCTCGCCGGGGGCGAGCGACTCGGTCCACTCCCCCAGGTGCACGGTGACCGGTTCCTCGGCGGCCGCGGCGACGGAGATCTCCAGCTGGTCCTGGCGCAGCCGGACCCTGACCCCCCAGTGCCCGCGGTACCGCAGGCAGAACCGGTACTCCGACATCTGCGGCAGCGGGACGGGTTCGAACCGCAGGGCGCCCGACCGCGTCTCCAGGCCGGGCAGGCACCGCTGGACCATGTCGAGGGTGCCGGCCATGGCCCCCAGGTGGATGCCCTCCCCCGTGGTGCCGCCCTGGACGTCGGCGATGTCGCCGGCCAGCGCCTCCTGGACGAACTCCCACGCCTGGGCCCGCCGGGCGCGGGCGAGCACCCAGCCGTGGACCAGGCTGCTGAGCGTCGAGCCGTGGCTGGTGCGGGCGAGGTAGTGGTCGACGGTGCGCAGCCAGGTCTCGTCGTCGAGGTCGTGGCCGAGGCGCTGGAACTGGGCGCGCAGCTCGCCCGGCGTGAAGAGGTAGCCGAGCATCAGGACGTCGGCCTGCTTGGAGGCCTGGTAACGGTTGACGGTGTCGCCCTCCGCCTCGAGGATCCGGTCGAGCCGCCGGATGTCGCCGTACTTGGCGCGGTAGCCGCGCCAGTCGAGTTCCTCGAGCTGCCCGTAGCCGGAGAACTGGCTGATGACCCCGGTGTGGAAGGGCACGTGCAGCCGGCGGGAGACGTCGTCCCAGTGCTCCAGTTCGGCGTCGTCGACGCCGGTGCGTTCGGTGATGTCGCGGCGGAGGGGTTCGGGGAGTTCGCCGAGGACGTCGAGGGCGCGGGCGATGACCCAGGAGGCGGAGACGTTGGTGTAGGCGTTGTCGTCGAGGCCGGGGCGGGTGGCGCCGGGGTAGGCCTCGTGGTACTCGTCGGGGCCGACCACTCCGCGGATGCGGTAGCGCTCCAGCTCCTTGTCGTAGGTGGCGAAGTCGGCCCAGAACCGCGCGATCTGGAGCAGCATGTCGGCGCCCTTGCCGTGCAGGAAGCCGGTGTCGCCGGTGGCCTCGGCGTAGCGCCAGACGTTGTAGGCGATGGCGGAGCCGACGTGGTACTGGAGGTGGCTGTGGTCGGGCAGCCAGCGGCCGGAGCGCGGGTTGAGGTGGAGCCGCTGGGTCTCCTCCCGGCCGTCGCTGCCGCTCTGCCACGGGTACAGGGCGCCGCGGTACCCGGCGTCGGTGGCGTTGAAGCGGGCGCGTTCCAGGCGGCGGTGGCGGTAGGTGAGCAGGGCCCGGGAGACCTCGGGGAAGTGCAGGTTGAGGAAGGGCAGCACGAACAGCTCGTCCCAGAAGACGTGGCCGCGGTACGCCTCGCCGTGCAGGCCGCGCGCGGGCACGCCGACGTCGAGTTCGGCGGTGTGCGGGGACAGGACCTGGAGCAGGTGGAAGAGGTGGAACCGCAGGACCGGTCCGGCCTCGCCGACGACGTCGAGCTCCGCGCCGCGCCACAGCTGTTCCCAGGCGGTGAAGTGGGACTCCAGCAGCGTCTCGAAGCCGCCGGCCCGTCCGACCCGGTCGAGGGCCGCGTGCACCGGGTCGCTGATGGCGGGATCGCGTGAGGTGTGGAGGGCGACGGTCTTGTCGACGGTGACGGTGTGGCCGTCGGCGACGGAGACGCGCAGCAGCCGGGCCACGGAGGTGTCCTCCAGCTCGGTGACGGTCTCCGCCGGGGCGTCGGCCTCGGTGCGGGCGGCCAGCGCGATGCGGATGTCCGAGGTGGTGGTGCGGCACCGCACCCAGGCCACGCCCTCCTCGGTGACGCCGGGCTGGACGTGGGTGAGGTGCTGGGAGGCGAGGTCCTTGTAGCGGTCGACGTTGCCGTTGGTGACGCCGGCGTCGAGCGCGGACTCGATCTCCAGCGCCCCCGACCAGCCCTCGGGGGTGAGCTCGGTGCGCAGCAGGGCCAGGTGCGGGTCGGCCATGTGCACGACGCGGAGCTGGCGGACGCGGACGGCCCGGCCGTCGGCGTCCAGGTAGCGCAGGGTGCGCTCCAGGACGCCGCGGCGCAGGTCGAGGCTCTGGCGGTACTCCTCGACGGTGTGGGTGTCGGGGGTGAACCAGTGGCCGGTGCCGGTGCGGAAGCGCAGCGGCAGCCAGTTGGGCAGGTTGACGACGTCCTCGTTGTCGACGTGCCGTCCGGACACGTCGGAGACGAGGCGGTTGTAGCAGCCGGCCGCGTAGGTGCCGGGGTAGTGGACCCGGTCCCGGGCGCACTCGGGGACGGCGCCCCGGGTGGCGAGGTAGCCGTTGCCGAGGGTGCACAGGGACTCGCGCAGTTTCTCCTGTGCCGGGTCGTAGCCCTCGTACTCCCAGGTCCACTCGCCCATGGCGCCTCCTCGGTACGTGTGGTGCGGTGGGCCGGCGGCCGGTCAGTCGTTCCAGGTCCATTCCGCGACCTCCGGCATGTCCATGCCGGTGGCGCGGATGTGGGCGTGGTGACGTGCCCTGACGTCCTCCATGGTCTGGCGCACGGCGGCGGCCCGCACGGCGAGGCCGGGTACCCGGTCGATGACGTCCATCACGAGGCGGTACCGGTCGAGGTCGTTCTGGACGACCATGTCGAACGGCGTGGTGGTGGTACCGGCCTCCTTGTATCCACGGACGTGCATGTTGACGTGTCCGGCGCGTCGGTAGGCCAGCCGGTGGATCAGCCACGGGTAGCCGTGGTAGGCGAAGATCACCGGCTTGTCGGAGGTGAACAGGCCGTGGAACTCGGCCTCCGTGAGCCCGTGCGGGTGCTCCTCCTTGGGCAGCAGCCGCGTCATGTCGACGACGTTGACGACCCGGACGGCGAGGTCGGGCAGGTGCCGCCGCAGCAGCTTGGCGGCGGCCAGCACCTCCTGGGTGGGCACGTCGCCGGCGCAGGCGAGGACCACGTCGGGTTCGCGGCCCTGTTCGGTGCCGGCCCATTCCCAGATGCCGGCTCCGCGGGCGCAGTGCACCTTGGCCTCGTCCATCGTGAGCCAGTCGAAGCAGGGCTGCTTGCCGGCCACGATGACGTTGACGTAGTCCTTGCTGCGGAGCGCGTGGTCGGCCACCGACAGCAGGGTGTTGGCGTCCGGGGGCAGGTAGACGCGGACCACGTCGGGGCTCTTGTTGAGCACGTGGTCGACGAACCCGGGGTCCTGGTGGGAGAAGCCGTTGTGGTCCTGCCGCCAGACGTGCGAGGTCAGCAGGTAGTTGAGGGAGGGGACGGGCGCCCGCCAGGGAAGGGCGCGGGCGGTCTTCAGCCACTTGATGTGCTGGTTGACCATCGAGTCGACGATGTGGACGAACGCCTCGTAGCAGGAGAACAGGCCGTGCCGGCCGGTGAGGTTGTAGCCCTCCAGCCAGCCCTGGCAGAGGTGTTCGGAGAGGACCTCCAGGACGCGGCCGTGCCGGTCGAGGTTGACGTCGACGGGGAGGGTGTCGCCCTGCCATGCCTTGCCGGTGGCGCCGAAGACGGCGGAGAGGCGGTTGGAGTCGGTCTCGTCGGGGCCGACGAGGCGGAAGTCGCGCCGGGAGGCGGTGTTCAGCATGACCTGCTCGAGCAGGGCGCCGAGTACCCGGGTGGGTTCGTGGGGGCCCGCGCCGGGGCTCTCGACGGGGACGGCGAAGTCCTCCAGGGGCGGCACGGGCAGTTGGCGGGTGAGCAGCCCGCCGTTGGCGTGCGGGCTGGAGCCGAGCCGCCGGGCGCCCTCGGGCACGCCGGCCAGGACGTCGGCGACGGGCGCGCCGGTCTCGTCGAAGAGTTCCTCGGGCCGGTAGGAACGCAGCCACTGTTCGAGGAGCACCAGGTGGTCGGGGTTGTCGCGCACGCCGGACAACGGGACCTGGTGGGCGCGCCAGGTCCCTTCGACGGGGACGCCGTCGACCTCGGAGGGGCCGGTCCACCCTTTGGGCGTGCGCAGCACGATCATGGGCCAGCGGGGGCGGTCGGTGACGCCCTCCTGGCGGGCGGTGCGCTGGATCAGCGCGATGCGGTCGAGGACCTGGTCGAGGGCGGCCGCCATGTCGCGGTGGACCTGTTCGGGGTCGGATCCGGTGACGTGGACGGGGTCGTAACCGTAGCCTCGCAGCAGCTCGTCGAGTTCGTGCTCGGGGAGACGGGAGAGGACGGTGGGGTTGGCGATCTTGTAACCGTTGAGGTGCAGGATCGGGAGCACCGCGCCGTCGTGGACGGGGTCGAGGAACTTGTTGGAGTGCCAGGAGGCGGCGAGCGGGCCGGTCTCCGCCTCGCCGTCGCCGATGACGCAGGCGACGAGCAGCCCGGGGTTGTCGAAGGCGGCCCCGTAGGCGTGGGCGAGCGAGTAGCCGAGTTCACCGCCCTCGTGGATGGATCCGGGCGTCTCCGGGGCGACGTGGCTGGGCACGCCGCCGGGGAAGGAGAACTGCCGGAACAGCCGCTCCATGCCCTCGGTGTCCAGGGAGATGTCGGGGTAGGTCTCGCTGTAGCTGCCCTCCAGCCAGGAGTTGGCGACCACCGAGGGTCCGCCGTGTCCGGGCCCCCAGATCACCAGCGCGTCCAGGTCCCGCTTGCGGATCACCCGGTTCATGTGGGTGTAGACCAGGTTGAGGCCCGGGGAGGTGCCCCAGTGGCCCAGCAGTCGGGGCTTGATGTGCTCGGGACGCAGCGGCTCGGTCAGCAGCGGGTTGGCGAGCAGGTAGATCTGCCCCGCCGAGAGGTAGTTGGCCGCCCGCCAGTGCGCGAGCAGGATGCGCAGTTCGTCGTCGGGCAGGACGTCCTTGTACGGGGCCGTGGTCATCGGGCGACTCCCTCGGTCGTCGGTCGGATCCGGTGTGCGGGGACGGCGGGCACGTCGTCAAGGATGGGGGACCACGGCCACCGGTGCGACGGCGTGGTGCAGGACGGCGTGGGCGACCGCCCCGATGCGCAGCCCGAGCGTGTGTCTGCGGAGGCGGTGGCCGACGACGACCAGGGAGGCGTTCCGGGACGCGTCGGCGAGCAGCACGGAGCCCTTGCCGGGCTCGGACTCCTGGATCACCTCCACCTGCGGGTGCGCGGCCCGCCAGGGGGCGAGCTTGCGTTCCAGCAGTTCGCTCTGCTGCCGTCGCATCCGTCCGAACGCCTCACCCTCGACGGATCCGGCCCATTCGTAGAAGGCGGGCAGGCTGTAGCCCTGTACGGCCCGCAGGGGGGCGGAGCGGCGGGCCGCCGACTCGAAGGCGAACTCGAGGACCGCGTCGGGGGTGTCCTCGGGGTCGACGCCGACCACGACGGGCCGGTAGGGCGTGGTGTCGCTGCGGCCGCCGGACGGGCCGGCGAGGTGTTCCTCGACGGCGGACTCGCCCGCGCGGACCAGTACCACCGGGTGCTCGGCGTGGGCGATGACACCGAGGCCGACGGAGCCCGCGATGAATCCGCTGATCCCGCCGAGCCCGCGGGAGCCGAGGACGAGCAGGCCGTCCTGACCGGCCTGCTCGGTGAGCACCACGGGGGCGCGGCCCTCGACCCCCTCGATCGTGACCTCCAGGCCGGGCTGCTCGCGGCGCACCGCGTCGGCGACCTGGGGCGGGACCTCGCGTCCCCAGTCCTGCCGGGTCTCCTCGGCGAGGAACGGGGCCTGTGCCAGCCGCGGCGGGGTGGGCTCGTGGACGTGCACGATCTTCAGCGGCACCGACCGCATCCGTGCCTCGCGGGCGGCCCAGTCGACGGCGGCGCGGCTCTCGGGCGATCCGTCGAGTCCGGCGACGACGGTGCGGACCATGGTGCGACCTCCGGGACGGGCGGCGGGCAGTCTTCTCCCCGAGTCTCCCGCCCGACCCCTTCCATGGCTCCCGGGACTGACCCGAACGGCTGGCGGCGCGGGCGCTCCCGGCCGGCCGGGGCTGCGGCGGGGCCGCGGGCCGCGGCGTGCGGCCCTGCGCTCCCCGCCGTCCGGTCGACGCGACCGGAATTGCCGGAAGAATGTCGCCGGGACGATGTCGAGAACCCGTGACCGGCTCCGTCCCCGGGGTGAAGTGCCCGCGAGGGCCACATCGGAACCTGGGAGAACACCATGGCGAAGTATCTGCTTCTCAAGCACTACCGGGGCGCTCCGGCGGCGGTGAACGACGTTCCCATGGACCGGTGGACGCCCGAGGAGATCTCGGCGCACATCGCGTACATGAACGACTTCGCGGCCCGGCTGGAGGAGACCGGCGAGTTCGTGGACGGTCAGGCCCTCGCTCCCGAGGGGACGTTCGTGCGGTACGACGGCGAGGGGCGCCCGCCGGTCACCGACGGCCCGTTCGCGGAGACGAAGGACCTCATCGCCGGCTGGATGGTGATCGACGTCGACGGCTACGACCGTGCCCTGGAGCTGGCCGGTGAGCTGTCGGCCGCGCCGGGGGCGGGCGGGAGGCCGATCCACGAGTGGCTGGAGCTGCGCCCCTTCCTCAGCGCCCCGCCCACCGTCACCGAATGACCGGGCCCGTGGAGGAGGCGCTGGTCAGGAGCCTCACACCGGGTGTGCTGGCCGTCCTCGTCCGCCGCGGAGCCGACTTCTCGGCGGCCGAGGACGCAGTGCAGGAGGCGCTGCTGGAGGCGGTCCGCACGTGGCCGGCCGGCCCTCCGGCGGATCCGAAGGGCTGGCTGGTCACCGTGGCGTGGCGCCGGTACCTCGACGCCTGGCGCGCCGACGCCTCCCGCCGCCGGCGGGAGGAACTGGTCGAGGAGGAGCCGCCGCCCGGGCCCGTGCCGGACGTGGACGACACGCTGTGGCTCTACTTCCTGTGCGCCCATCCGTCGCTGACGCCGTCGTCGGCGGTCGCGCTCACGCTGCGGGCGGTCGGCGGGCTCACCACCCGCCAGATCGCCCGGGCGTACCTGGTGCCGGAGGCGACGATGGCGCAGCGCATCAGCCGGGCCAAGCGCACGGTCTCCGGTGTGCGTCTCGACCGGCCCGGTGACGTCGCCACCGTGCTGCGCGTCCTCTACCTGGTCTTCAACGAGGGCTACTCCGGCGACGTGGACCTGGCCGCCGAGGCCGTCCGGCTCACCCGGCGGCTCGCGGCCCTCGTCGACCACCCGGAGGTGTCGGGCCTGCTGGCCCTGATGCTGCTCCACCACGCCCGGCGAGCCGGCCGGACGGCGCCGGACGGCAGTCTGGTGCCGCTCGCCGAGCAGGACCGGAGCCGGTGGGACACCGCGGCGATCGCCGAGGGCATCGGGATCCTGC